>VGNY01000159.1 GCA_016865895.1 Chloroflexota bacterium
GGGGTCATTCCCGATGTAACAAACACGCCAGATTCTCTCCTGCTTCTGCCGCCACCAATAGTGCGAGCCGGTATCAAGTCGAACAAGACGCTTCACTTTATCCTCCGTTCGCTGCCCGCTCACTTCGGAAAGTGAGCTTTCTCGTTAGCAAGACGGCGTAAGGCGACACGCCTTGGCTCGCCGGACATTCCGTTCTCAAATTCGCACCCGCATTCGGTACGATACACACCGCATTTACGGCAATGCAGTTCCGTGTACGAACAGTACGGAGTCGCACACGGGCCTGTCTTGCAGTAATCCGTCCAGTCGTGTTTGCACCTGTTCACTCGTTTCCAGTTCATGTGTCCCCCTTGCCAACAACATTTTAACAATGAATACCCTCAAAAACTCTTCTATCGCGTCATCTCACTCACCGCCGCCACCTTTCGCGTCGAGAGTGCTACTGTTCGCACATTCCTTTTGAAGTATCTCAAATATGCGTGTCAGCTTGGTGTGCATATAGACGGCCCACTCGTGGTCATTCGGAAACGTATCGGCAGGTCGGGAGTATCCCTCAAAGGCTAAACGGAAGCACTCACCGCCGCCCCCTTTCGTTTCGCGCACGCAACTAATGGCAAGACAAGCACACGCCGCAGGTTTTTCTACCCCGCCATCGTCTCTGTACTTGAGCATACCAAGATTCAGTCCGCACGTCGGATGCCCACCTTCGTTGTCGAAGTGTCCGCAGATACGATGTGGGTAGTGTGGCTCCCAACAGTAACCGCTATTGGGAACCTTTATTGGAATCAACACCGTCTTTGTGTAGTTCATCATTCCCCTTTGTGCCTTCTCGCCGCCATACAAAAGGCCGGGACTGGGTGGACGCTACCCCACCTCTCACCCACTAAAAGCATGTAACGCACGTAACACAGTCTACGCAAACTGCACTACATCCATGCTCGCAGTCCCATTAAATCACGACAATCGCAACGGCATAAGAACCATAACACCATCCATATAGTTAATCATGCCGGGGCCAGTAGCCGCAATATACATAGTAGTATTTGCCTTCAGGATAGGAAGCAGATACTTCAGGTTGTAGATAACACTAACCGCCTTCGATGCAGCAACAGGGATAGTTTCGGTGAACTCATTGCCATCAGCCTGACAGGTAATCGTACAACTATCCTCTGTAATCTCAAACTTAGCACTCTCTGGGCTAACAATCATAGCACGTCGGATGTGCTCAATGACTGTTTCAGGGAATGCCACCTTGCTATACTCGTCAGTATCCGTGTTAGGAATAACCTGAACCGTATTGGGATACAAGCCTTCCAAACGACGGCCTGCATAGATGTTACCAGACTTACAAGTATAGGCAACAAACGATTTACTAACAGCAAAGGACGCAATTTCCTCATTCTTCATAAGGGCCAAGAACGACGGGAACAGAAGAAGCTCTTCCATATCCTCAATCGTATCGGCAACCTTCAGACGGGCAAGCCGCCGTCCATCGGTTGCCTGCATGAACGTACCATTGGGCGTACTGACAACATTGACACCCATAAGGACACGGCGCGTTTCATCGGTAGTAACAAACTGTGAACACACCGTATAGCACGCATTAAGCCGCTCCTTATCGAAGGGAAACGGCTTAAACTCCGCGTCATCCATACTGGGCCACGGAGAATCAAAGTCTGTCGTGGGGAACTTAGCCTTGACCTTGCCAAACCCGACAGTAAGCACATCCTTATCAAGAGACAGACTAACATTATCGGAAGTAAGGCTCTTGACGAATGGCAGGAGTTTCTTACTGTTTACCGCACACTTAATACCACTATCGAACTTTGCGGACACATAACTATCAAAGTTAGTACCGACAATAGTATCTGTCTTGAAATAGAAATGCTCACTAACTGAGCCATTACCATTACTGCCGACAACAGGTGAAACGGTTTCCAACGCCTTCTGCAGTGCTGCACGATTAACAGTCATAATTAACCTTCAATAGTTTTGATAGTTACAAACGGATTACCAACCTTGCGGAAAGGAGTAATTTCAGGATGTGCTGCCATATAGCCATCCAGTTTCTTCCCATCCCAAGACACACGACCGGGCATAACAGTAATCTTATACCCATTTCCTTCATAAGACTTATCACCAGAAGCCAGCATATCCGACTTCACGGTTTCTGCTTGAGCCTCACGAACAGTTTTAATCTGGGCTAAGGTGCCAAACATATCCGAAACCATAGTCCTGATTTTATCCTTCACGTCATCAGGAACATGTTTGCACAGAATATCACCCATGATTGTTGGGTAATTTTCGATACTATTGTCAATTTCGCGTAACTTTTGAACATTATCTTCAATACTTGTCATCGTGTCACTCCCTTTCAATAGGAATACGTTTCTCGCGGCTTCCGCGATACACTTTTCTTTCAATTTTCTTTAACGATATAGTATTTGAACGGTATTGTAGTACATATTATACTTTCTCCTCTTTCTTTCTTCTCCAGAACGAATCCCTTACAAACTTGCCACTTTCATAGGCTTGAAGCAAAATAACCTCTTTATGACTTGAGGCAGACTTACCACGGGCCAGAAGACAAGCGGTACGGGCGATACGATATTCCTTCTCTAATGGGGTTTGATTAAGGCTAAACACGGCAGTAGCATGGTCTAATTTGCGCCTATCCTCATTGACGTTAGTAGCGTCAAGAGACGACATATTATAGCCAGCCCTATTCGATTGCGTAACCGTCAAGATACATGGGCGATACTTGCTCTGACTAAGTTTCCGTAAGTTCTTCCATCGTGTATTCTCCTTATGCCGGTTATCCCTTTCTGTGTCACCCACTTCCCATGCCATAATATCAGCATAGTCAATGATGACAATATCTGGAACCCACTTTTCTATCTCAGCACAATTATTTATCTGCTTCTCTATTTCAGAAGTAGTAAGTGTATTGTTAGGGTAGACTTTGATACGGAATCTAACCTTGCCATTACGCCGCTTGCTAATATCCTTATGTGTGTTAAGCCCTTGCCAGCCCTTGTACTGGACATCATGCGGCTCATAACCCCATGTTGGAACACACTTATCGCATGTCTTACAATTCGCGCATGGGGCATAGTTAGGCGGTATGGTCGCTAACAACTTTTCTGGCGTGTCGTACTTCTGTGTTTCCTTCTCAATATAATCGGTTAGTGCTACTTTGTTTGTAGAGATTTGGCAAGATTGATCCTGATTAAGCATACAATCAAGAATGGGATAGGCATAGACACCCGTATGGGTAGGGTCGCTTGCTGTATCGTTTCTGGACATGATATGTCCGATACGGATACTATTATCATTCTTATCCATATCTCCTGATGCAAAGATAAGGACATTACGGCCAGAATTATAGGCCATACTTGCAAGGGTATATAAACACCAAGTCTTGCCTGCTTTCGCTGTTGCAAGGAAAAACACAAACTTGCCTGTCTTGATGTGTGGACACACCAATTCCCCGAACGCGCCCCCCATTGTAATCAACGGCTCTTCATTGACGGATGTAGCCTCTTGCAAGGCATCATCCATATTG
>VGNY01000160.1 GCA_016865895.1 Chloroflexota bacterium
AGTCAGGGATTGACCGGAGGCTTTGGCTGTGACCTCTTGCCGAAGGGGGGTGGGGAATATGGTTAGGAATTGTAGGGCTGCCCAGAAACCCATGGTGACAAACAAACACCTTTCTTATTTACTTGGCGTGGCTTGGCTTCAGAGACGCCGGCTTCAGTGAAGGTAGCCATCTGGCTCAAAGTCCTGACCGCAGCTTCAGCCAGAAAGATGCCTATAACGGCACCGGTGCCTTCCCCTAGCCGCATGTTCAGGTTGAGCAGCGGTTTTAATCCGAGAAAGTCGAGCAAAAGCTCGTGGCCTGCTTCTGCTGAGAGGTGGGCTGCAATGAGATAGTCTTTGGCTTGTGGTGACAAGCCGGTGGCGATGAGTGCTGCCGCCCCAGAGATGAAGCCGTCAATGACCACGGGGATTCTGTAGGCAGCCCCGGCCAGTATGACTCCAGCCAGGCCACCGATTTCAAAACCACCGACCTTGGCCAGTACGTCAATTGGGTCTTTGGGATTCGGTTTGTTAACGGACAGGGCCCTTTCTATCACTTTGATTTTATGGGTAAACTGCCGGTCGCTGATGCCAGTGCCCCGGCCGGTGACTTTTTTGGCTGGCCTGCCGCTTATGGCGGCGAAGATAGCGCTGCTGGCGGTGGTATTGCCGATGCCCATATCTCCGGTGCCCATGACATCAAGCTTCTTGCCCATCTCGGCCTCAGCCACCTGGATGCCGGCCTCTATGGTGTCTATGGCTTGCTGGTGGGTCATCGCTGGTCCTTGTGTCATGTTTTTGGTGCCGAAATCAATCATTTTACATAATAATCCGGGCAACGGTTTGAAGCCGCCCTTTACTCCCATATCTACCACGATAACCCGGGCGCCTATCTGTTCAGCCAGGACGTTTATGGCGGCGCCGCCTTTGAGGAAATTGAGGACCATCTGGCGGGTTACTTCCTGGGGATAGAGGCTGACTGTTTCAGCAGTGACACCGTGGTCAGCAGCCATTATGATTATGGATTTATGCTCAATTTTGGGTGTGACTTCGCCTTTAATTCCAGCAATCTGAATTGACAGTTCTTCCAACCTACCTAAGCTACCATGTGGCTTGGTTAGGCTGTTCTGGCGACGTTGAGCGGCTGCCATTGCTGAGGCATCCAGCGGTCTTATTTCTTTAAGTATTGTGTCCAAAGAACTGGCCATAGTTTAGGCTCCTTGTCTGTCAATATTCGATGCCGCGTCTGGCATCCGTTCCTTCGGTAAAGGGGTGCTTAATCATCAGCATCTCAGTGACTAAATCAGCTCGCTGTACTATCTCCAGAGGTGCCCTACGCCCGGTTAAGACCAGCTCAACCGAGCTTGGTTTCTCATCCAGCAAGTCCAATACCTGTTTGACGGTTATCAAGTCCTGGCTGATGGCGGCAAAGATTTCATCGAGGATGACCAGGTCATAGTTCCCGCTAAGGAGCTCTTGTTCAGCGTAGGCCAGTGTCTGCTGGGCCTCTCGCCCTAGCTGGTCTTTAGATTTGCTGAAACTATCGCCAACACTTATCTGGACTATATTAAAGGGTTGATATTGTGAGGCGAAGAAATGCTCGCCGCAGGGCTGACCCTTTAAGAACTGGATGAATGCTACTTTCATCCCCTGTCCCGCAGCTCGCATCGCCAGACCTAAAGCGGCTGTGGTCTTGCCTTTACCGTCACCAGTATAGACGTGAACTAGACCTTTGGAGTCTTTTTCAACCATAATTCCTCCCGAAAGTTATGTTGTAAATCTGGGACATGTCAAGGTTTTGTCTGATTATCTCAGCTAGTTTATCATACATCTTCTGTTTGCTTGTAGATATAGCTGAGGTTGTTGGCAATCCCCGGAGCTGTCGCAGTTTGCTGAGGAAGTGGTGTGTAAAGTCGGTATTGTGAAATAGGCCGTGAATATAAGTGCCAAATATCAGGCCATCGCTGCTGACAGCGCCGTCGAAATAATCGGCCTTTCCTTGAGGTGTTTCTAAGACTTGGAATATTGCCGAGCAGTTTTGACTTATGGTTTGCCCCATATGAATCTCGTAGCCAGTGACCTCCATGTTCTTCATTCCTTTGAGTAAGCCTTCATTGGCGATTACCCGAGCTTTAATCTGCGTGGTCGTTTTTTTACTACTAAAGATGGTTGTGTTATCAAGCAAGCCCAGTCCACCAATGCTACTTTGCTTGGATTCAACTTTGTCTGGGTCGTTGATACTTACGCCCAGCATCTGGTAGCCACCGCAAATACCTATAACTGGAGTGCCAGACTTAGCCTGATTAGTAATGGCTTGTGCCAATCCCCGTTGTTGCAGGTAAATTAGGTCAGCAATGGTACTTTTGGTTCCTGGGAGGATAATCAAGTCCGGGCTACCCAGTTCGGAAACATTGGTTACATAACGGATGGCGCAATATTGTTCTTCTAGTGGGTCGAAGTCATCGTAGTTGGAGATATGGGGTAAGCGTATTATGGCCACATCTATATTTCCATTTGTTAAATTTGTCTGTCTTTCCTCCAGGTAGACTGAGTCTTCTTGAGCAATGGAGATGTCTCGGAAGTAGGGAATTACTCCCAGAACTGGTTTACCAGTATGCTTTTCTAAGATGTCCAGTCCAGGCTTCAATAGTTTCAGGTCGCCGCGAAACTTGTTTATGATAAATCCCTTGATAATGTCACGTTCTTGTTTGGTCAGTAATTCTAAGGTGCCGACAAGAGAGGCGAAGACACCACCCTTGTCGATATCGCCAACTAGCAGGACAGGGGCGTTAGCCATCTTGGCTACTCGCATGTTAGCTATTTCTTTCTCTCGGAGGTTTACCTCTGCGGGGCTGCCTGCTCCTTCAATGACCACGATATCATAGGTAGAGCGCAATTTATTTAGGGAATCCTCGATTATCTTTAGCAAGTAGGGAGTATGTTCGTAATATTGGCTGGCTTCCATATTTTTGGCTACTTTGCCTAGAACAATTACCTGGGAGCTGGCTTCAGCCTCGGGTTTCAGTAAGACGGGGTTCATGTGGACTGAAGGCTCAATGCCGGCTGCTTCAGCTTGCACTGCTTGAGCTCGTCCGATTTCACCGCCTTCTTTGGTAACGAAAGAATTTAAGGCCATATTCTGAGCCTTGAACGGAGCAACTCGAAAGCCGTCTTGCTGAAAGATGCGGCATAATCCGGCCACGATTACGCTCTTGCCCACTGAGGAAGCAGTGCCTTGTATCATCAAGGTTTTAGCTGGCATGGCTCAGAACTCCAACCTCCTTTATAGCTGTGATTAGCCTCTGGCATTCAGGCAAGGTGCGTGGTGCCAGACGGATGTATTGTGGCAAGCCGAAGGAGGTACAATCACGGACTAAGAATCCCCTCTTAAGCAGTTCTTGTCTGAATTTTGTGGCATTGCCGACCTTGACTAAGAAGAAATTGGTCTGTGATGGTAGCGGCGATAGTCCCAGATGTTCAAGTTCCTTTATTAGGAAACCCCTGGCTTCTCTGATTTTGGTGTTGCATTCTTCAAGATAGCTGTCAGCGTTTAGGGCATTAATACCTGCTTTTTGGGCTAT
>VGNY01000161.1 GCA_016865895.1 Chloroflexota bacterium
CCTCTTTTAACCCCGGATGATAGTCCATGGCGACGAATAGACTGAGTAGCAGGGCTACCGTTGCCACAAGGGCGACTCTTAATAAAGACTCAAAGCTAGGCGAGTCCTGTGTCGCACGTGGCAGTATAGTTGCCAGAAATACAAACCAGGTTCCTAAAGCACCTTGCAGGCGGAAGGCTACACTGGCATGTACAAGTGGTATGAGAAAAAGAAAGCTTAGTACAAAAATATACACACCCTGAGCAGATAGGACGTCTTCCAACCAGGGAAACCAGTCGGTAATACCGAGATAGCTGGCATTGTACAGCAAGGCTAGAACAGTCATAACACAGGTAATTATCCAGAAATGGGGGTTATGGACAATGCCCCTCCTTCGTTGAGAGTCAATATTCGTGGCCGTGTTAGTACGTAGCTGTCTCATTGAATATCGTCCAGGGATAGGAAGCCAGCCCGCAAGCCAGCTATAACAGCCTCGGTTCGTGAGGCTACCCTCAGTTTGGAAAAGATATCGGCTAAGTGCCCCTTTACTGTGCGCAGCTTGATTCCAAGAGCTAGAGCAATACCTTTGTTACTCAGGCCACGCGCTGTCAATTTAAGTATTTCTAATTCGCGAGCTGACAATTTTTCGCCAGCTTCCAGCAATATCGGCCTGGTAGGATACCGGGCAGCTTGCTTCAAAAGGCGCTGCCCTATTGAAGGAGATAGCACCATCTCCCCCGTAACGACGGCGCGCACTGCCTGCACAACCTCGTCTCCAAAGACGCTTTTAACGAGGTAGCCAGCGGCACCGGCCTGTAGAATCTCAAGTATGCACTCGTCATCACTATGGACAGTAAGTACCAGCACTGCCACGTTGGGACATCTGGCTTTGATTTGCTGGGTCGCCCCAAGTCCATCTAGGTTGGGCATGCTTATGTCCATGATTACCATGTCTGGAGATATTTCGGTTGCCAGCTTGACTGCTTCTTCGCCATCGCTCGCCTCACCTACGATTTCAAAATCGCCCTCTTTCTCCAAAAGGTCCCTCAGGGCTTTTCGCAACAATGGGTGGTCGTCAGCCAATAGGATTTTGGTTCTACCTGACCGTCTCGGGACTGCATCCAATATGGGAGCGGCCTCATTCATAATGGTGAACTATTCTACCACCACAATAAAGCAGGACACAAGCAGACTATCTTTTGGGCACGCGGTGGCCATTAGTACATGTTCAATGGAGCCTTGTGCCTGATAAAAAATGCCCTTAAACTGTTATGTCGAGAACCATTCTACGTGGCAAGAGGAGAAGACTGCCATAAGATAGCAAAAGACTAGCTACAAGAAGAAACAATAGCCTTGTCGATTAAGCAAGCACTATTAAGAATGACCACACGTGGACAGGCAAAAGGTTGAAGGGTGTTCCCAGTCTGAACTGTTTGCATGAATTGGATAACGACCCGTGTCGATGGACAATGGTGTCGGTTCTGGATGAACTATGCTGGCGGAACAAAAAGGAAAAAGAACGATGAAACAGGTTGAAATGTGTCGACACTACTACTGGGAAAACAGCCCACGTTGCAAAGCAGGGCTACGTGGCAGCATCCTGTGTCACTCACAGCGATTAGATTGCAGGCACTACAAGCCAAGCACTTACGGCATAACAAAACTTGACACAATCAATCAAAAAAGAATTTACAGGAGGTAAACAATGAATATATTTGAGGAGGTCAAAAAGGCTTTATGCAAGGTGAACCCCGGACTCGAAGAAGATAAGGTAGTTGTGAGTGCTTTACTGAAGGACGACTTAGACATAGATTCCCTGGACCTTGTGGAAGTGGCACTGACGCTTGAAGATGCCTTTGGTTTAACGCTTCCAGAAGACGACCTGGACACCGTTACAACTGTTGGGGATATAGTCTCTCTAATTGAAACGAGGCTGAAGGTACGAAGTGCTTAACCGAGTTGTAGTGACCGGCTATGGCGCTATCACGCCGCTCGGCCTGAACACTGAGGATACGTGGCACAACTTGATAGCCGGGTTGTCGGGTGTAGACTACATTAGCTTATTCGATACGGCCGATTTTAAGGTCAAGATAGCTGCTGAAGTCAAGGACTTCAATCCAGTTAATCACCTCGATCCAAGCACTGCTCGACATACTGATAGATTCGCGCAGTTTGCCATCGCGGCTAGCTTACAGGCCATTGAGGCTGCCAAGCTTAAAATAGACGATACTAATAAATATGATGTCGGTATCTTGATAGGCAGCGGTGTTGGTGGCTTGAATTCTCTAGCACAGCAGCTTGAGGTCCTCAATACCAGGGGGCCATCCAGAATTAGCCCTTATCTTGTTCCCATGATGATAGCTGATAGTGCTTCAGGCCAGGTATCGATAAAGACGGGAATCATGGGGCCAAATTTTAGCCTGATTTCGGCTTGCGCAACAGGAACAGATGTCATAGGGATAGCTTACAAAATGATTAGACATGGTGAAATTAAGCAGATGATTGTTGGCGGCGCTGACGCTGCTGTTACGCCCATCGGGCTCGCCGGTTTTTCCCAGGCTGGTGCACTATCCAGAAATACTGACCCCAAAAAGGCATCGAGACCTTTTGACGCCAAGCGTGACGGCTTTGTTGTTGGCGAAGGCGCAGCCGTTTTAGTCTTGGAGAGTCTCGACCATGCTAAGTCGAGGGGTGCTAATATCCTGGCCGAAATTATTGGTTATGGAGCAACATCCGATGCTTTCCATATTACACATCCTTTGGAAAATGGTGAGGCAGCAGCTAAAGCAATCGAGCTTGCTTTGGCAAATATAAACCGCGGCGAGGTTGGTTATGTTAACGCCCACGGGACATCGACTCTACTGAATGATGTGAGCGAGACCAGAGCAATTAAGAAGGTTTTTGGCAATGGAGCATATAAAGTTCCAATTAGCTCGATAAAATCAATGGTCGGGCATATGATGGGCGCTGCCGGGGCACTTGAGGCAATCGTCTGTTGCAAGGTAGTAAGCGAAAGTATCATTCCACCGACGATTAATCTTGAACATCCCGATCCAGAATGCGATTTGGACTACGTGCCAAATGTGGCCAGAACTAGTGGCGTTCGTGTAGCTATCTCTAATTCCTTTGGTTTTGGTGGCCACAATTCAGTTATTGCTATTGGCAGGTATGATGGGCAGTAAGATGGGAACATCGACACCAGCTTGGAGGGCAGATGTCGGTGTTGATATCATCGAGATAGGCCGGATAGAGCGTGTCATATCGGAGTGGCAGGATTCTTTTCTTAAGCGCATTTACACTCAGGCAGAATTGGAAAGCCATTACAATGTCTCTAGTCTGGCTGCCCGTTTTGCCGCTAAGGAAGCCGTGATGAAAGCACTTGGAACCGGTGCCAGAGGAGTGAATTGGAGCGAAATCGAGATTCTTACAAATGTGAATGGTGCTCCGGTGATTAGGCTTCATGGACGTGCTCTTGAGAGGAGCAAAGAAATCGGCATTGCTCAATTCTCCGTCAGCATGTCGCACAGCAGACAATACGCTGTTGCTTTTGTAATCGGTCATGCTC
>VGNY01000162.1 GCA_016865895.1 Chloroflexota bacterium
GGAAAATTCCACAAGCCAGCTATGGATTTTTGGACTTAGCTATGGAAAATGCTCCAGTATTCAGCACCCGGTGTTGACCTTCTATCTACCGAATTTCATCGATAGTCTCGCCGGCAGGCTGGTACTGAGTGTTATATTTTTAGCGTTTCCGGCAAGATAATTGAATGGGGACAACTAAAGTTCCGAGTTTGCCCCGTCAAATTCCAGATGTCGGACGTGTCCAGCAAAAACGGGCGTGACGCCGAGGGTAACATTACGATGAGTTGTGCAATGTACATTACCCACAGTCTCAAGTTAGCTCTTCAGCAGAATTCGCAAGCTACTTCATTGCACACAATATATAGGCTGTATAACGAAAGCTGTGGAAAATGGTAACGTGGTAAGGACTCCAGGACAAGAAAGGAGAACTTACCACCATAGCCAAATTGACACAGCCAACTTCATGTAATATTATAGCCACACCACACGAACGGGGGGTTACTGCCATGGCTGGGAAAATGTGGAAAAGCCCTTTCAAATACATTACCCTAGCACTTCTCTTTGTCTCTCTTCTGCTACCAGCATGCGGTGTAGTGGGTCAATCCGACAAAATGGAGAATGTCCTATCATTACCTCAATTGAGCCTTCAACTTGACCAGTTTATCGGGAAAAAGGTGGCAGTTTTAGGGGTCTACGGTGACAGTAAGTTCGGTAGTGATGGTGCTGCATTTCTGGTAATGAACTTCCTCATGCTCTTAGTAAATGAGGAACTGCCTGAATACTCCTTTGCCAGACTCGATGGCAAGTTGCCCCCATCTGATATGAACGGAGCTCGAATCATCGTCTACGGTCGGGTCAAAGATCTTGGCATGACATACAACCTTTTCACCACTAACCCCACACCCCTGATAACCGTGGAGAAGTACCAGATGATTAGCCCGCCAAAAAGCGAATGGTCATGGTCGGATTCATCTCCTGAGCTTCCTTCGCTGGAAAAACTACTTCGTCTGCCAGCGATGAAAGTTTATGCACAAGATGGTGCTGGTACAGGAACTAAAGCAAGTGATTGCGACCGCGCTCTGATAATAAGCGGTGGAAACGATACCAATAATAATAAACCTCATTACAAGCACAATGTGATAGCCAAATACAGAAAACTGAGAGAGCTTGGCTTTTCCCCTGAGCAGATTGACATTGCATATTACGATGGCAGTAGTCTTAAGATAGATGATGCTAACATTCCCACAAAGTCTGCCACAAAGCAAAATATTAAAGACGCCCTAGATAAATATAAAAGGGATATGAAGGCTAGCTGTACCCTGACTATATTTGTTACTGACCACGGCGAAGGTTATAACGAAGCGCAGGGATATGATGGTGCTCGTCCGGCATTTCCTGGTGAAAGTGAATATGAAAACGGAATTACCTATCCAGAAAACAACTTCAAAATTGATATGCGGAAATATGTCAGTCAATCGACGGAGCAGTTTGCTGCCGGTGGCAGAATCTGGCGTGCCGTGAAAGATAAAACCGGGCAAGTACACCTGCTAAAGATGGATGATAATGGCCAGTGGGTATACAAGGGTCGCGATGCTGATGGTAGTGGCAGAATTACGGAAAAGGAGATAGGCGAAGACCTTAACGGCGATGGAGATAGCGAAGATACCGCCGGGTTCCCCGTTGCTACCCTGGAAGGAATGTTGCGTGCAGAATGGTTCCACGGAAAAAGGGAATGGGATACTGACCGTGATGGAAATGCCGACGTTCGAGGCAGATGGGATGGGAATAAGTTCGTTGCGGAGCGAAAAGTAGGAAACGAATGGCGCAAGATGGGCGAGGACACGAATGGAGACTTCATAATAAATGGCGCCGATGGTGGCGTAGATTGGAATCTGCAAAATGGTACCAATGACAGGATAGGGTTTCACGAGGGAATAACCCTTCTAGGTGGCGAGATGTTATGGGACGATGAGCTTGCCGGCATGCTGAAGCCTCTCAAGGAGCAGGGAGTGCACATTCTGGTGGAGATGATGCAGTGCTTCGGCGGAGGTTTTGTGCCCAATCTAAAGGGCATAGTAGAAAAGATTGTCACGGCTTCCGGCGAGGATGGTAAAAGCTTTTCCAGAATCGATAGAGCCAATAGATATACGGACAGCAATATATATGATGCTTTCGAGGTCGGGTTAATAGATAATCTGCAGGGTATAGATATCGAGAGCTGGAACACAGCCTTCGACAAAGCCCAAGAGGCAGATAAACAGGCATGGACCGCTGATGGCAGCCCGGCAGAAACTGAAAACAAGTATCAAAAACAAGAAAAACCTGTGGTAGCTACAGGCTCCACCTTCTCAGAGAAAGACAAGGACTACACACTGGTGCTTAGGCTGCCTGAAAGTTTAAAAGACAAGGTCTACGATATGGAGATATTTTACGGCCTGCAAAGACCCAGGTGGCTGACGGGAAGGGTTGATGAGTTTCCCAAAGGTTTTACCGTGGAAACAATTCCTGGCGGGCTAAGGGTAAAAAGCGACAAGCCATTCCCACTAGACCCATTGCTTTTCAAGCTCAGGGGCGCTGAAGGAGCCGAGACACTCCGAGTGCAGCTTACCAATGAGAGACATGAGCCCATCGGCTATGTTCTGCCCAGGGAGACCGCATTAATACCGACTGCTGAAGAGGCAATCGGAGCAGGACTCGACCCCAAAGCGGACTGTGTGCGTCAGGGAACGACGTGCATCGGGGTTATCGAAGTCCCCTTTTATGCCAAGGACCTCACAGGAGGTAACAGCCCCATTACACGTGTAGTGCTCAATGCCAACGGTAAACCGTGGTACGATTCAAAGGGCACAGGGCCTCTATCAACCGACCATTTTAAGAAAACTATATCGAACGTAGTGGGGTGTGGACATCGCTATCTGCTGGAAGTGATAGCCACCAATGCCAATGGGCAGACATTTTCGACACATAAGGAAATCGTAGTTCCTGACTGTCCACCTGCTGTTATTACACCTACACCTACTCCTACTCCTACTCCAACGCCTACGCCGACACCAGAGGAGACGATCTACGTAGCTTTTGCTGCCCAAGCCAAGAGCACCGCTTCTGATAGCGAATGTACAAGTGAAGTCAGCATCTCCTTCGAAGCCAAAGACCTGACTGGTGGCAAATACCCAGTTAAAAGTGTCGTATTGAAGGTGAATGGGCAGGTATGGGGTAGTAAAACAAGCCCACCATATTATAGCGTTGCCCCCAAGACCGGGCTTGGATGTGGCCAGACATTCTTTATCGAGGTTACTGCTACCAACTCAATCGGTCAGATGGTTACCTCAACAGGCTCCATCACAACTCCCATCCCCTAGCCCGAATGGCAAGATAGCAGCTTAACGCAAGCTATCGCTTGTGTTTGCTACAGTCAACAGTCTGACTCGACTTTAACAGTTGAAAATTACCACCGAAGCTAGACCATCTACCCATCAAATACAATTTCAGCCTTCACAAGGCAAAATGTTGTGAGACGTTTTTTCAGAAATATATTGACATATCACCTATAA
>VGNY01000163.1 GCA_016865895.1 Chloroflexota bacterium
TTATAGGTGATATGTCAATATATTTCTGAAAAAACGTCTCACAACATTTTGCCTTGTGAAGGCTGAAATTGTATTTGATGGGTAGATGGTCTAGCTTCGGTGGTAATTTTCAACTGTTAAAGTCGAGTCTTAGTAGTTTCTCCTTCTTTCTAACCCTAATCATCCAAGATGGCTAACGCCGTGCCAATCACTTACGGACAGGAACATCAGCGGGTAAAAGTGCGCTTGGGCTATGAAGTCATGGAAGAGGCCATCAACGGCAGAAGCGGTTTTGTTATACGTGTCTAAAAGAAAGCTTGTACTTGAGAGAAATATCAAAAAGACGGCTATTATGCGAAGACACGGAATTATTCGTCGGTCTACACGTCTATGCGGAGACCTGTTACATGTTGCATAAGCCCTTTGCAACCATATCAGCCGCCCCAGCCTTTCTATTGAATAAGTTAACAAAAAACTTCGTTTGTGTCAACCTACATTCCATCTCGCTCATGTACATTATTAGCAGCTAGAGCTTGAATCCATCTAAATCCTGATACTTAATATCCTATGATAGAGGTGACTCTTTAACCTGACTGATAAAGTAAACAAATCGCCCAAATGTTCAGACTCACCCGATGACTTCGGAATCAGGATATTTTCTATTCAGGTCTTCCTGGCATTCTATAAGCAGCCCTTCCAATCGTAATCCCTTTGCCGATCGCAAATCCTCCCACACCTGCGAGAATAGATAATCCGGCCTCAGCACTTATAACTCTGGTCAATAGCAAGATTGTTATGCAAAGAACGACGAAAACGGAAATCATAAACTGCCCGTAGAGTGTCCAAAATTCATTCCGTCTACTTAGGTATTCTTCCTAGATGCCTTGGATTAGATTAGGGTCAGGTGGTCTACCATAAGCATGAGCCAAATCACGAAGAAACTCGTGAGGGAATTGATAGGGAAACCTTCTTCTATGCAAGATGAAACCAAAATAGGCTAAACAACCTATAACTAATAAACTAATTATGCTTACTATTATTATCACCCAATCCATTGAAAAACTCATTACAGTCTCCTTATTAGAGCAATTCTCACACTTCAATATTACTCTTAGTGAGTTTTTCTTATCAACTTTTCCGAATAAAGCAATACTCTATTAGTTCCTCGTCTTCAAAAAACCTCCCTTGGCGTTAAACATGCCGCTAAAGAGTGCAATGGCCTTCCAAAAGAGTGAGTCCTTATTTAGTCTTCTTGCTCATCTCCAGGCTATCTCTTGGGGCGTCCCTTTCTGTCTTCCGATTCGAACGCCCGCAGAAATACCTCAGGAATATCGACGGACTGTTTACCTGCCTGCCAGTTCTCTCGGACTTTGCCGGATGCTGACGCTAGCCAATCAAGCGCATCTTCAGTCTTATACCAGCCAGTTCCAAACTCAGCAGCATAGGTAACAGCCTCGCTTTTGTCCCCAAACCCGACACGCTCAGGCAGTTGACTGGGCAATTTTTTCTCACCGAGGAGGTATGATACTACATGAGGATTGTGTTTACGCGCATCCATAAGTAGCCGACGTGCCTCAGTGCTGTCCCCTTGCTTAATAAAGGCTACCAGTGTTTTAGTGTACAGCCATTCTGCAGTCGGTTCATCATACTGTTCGAGAAGCTGCTGCAGGGCATCAATATCCCCCATCTCAAGAAGGCTCGCTGCTAGGATATAGCGGATTCCCTGATTATCATTCGGGTTAAGCCTGATAAGTTCCTGGTAATGGGTAATAGCTTCTTCTAGCTTTCCAATGGCCCACAGACACTGGGCTAGACCGGCTCTGGCCCGCATGTAGGGCCGAGTCTCAATCATGCCCCAGAAATGACCGACCTCTTCCTCAAAGACTTTCTTTCCTAAGACACGTTCCCCAGCCTTAACTCCAGCCTCATACAGGCTAAGTGCCTCCTTGATATTCTGCGCCTTTCCCTCAGCCATCAGGACATAAGCATCGGTACAGTCGGGGGATATCCTGAGTGCTTGCTCGGCAAGCTCCAGCCTCTTCTTGCCTGCGGTCTCCAAAGCCTCGAATACAAGGCTCTGAGCTTGTTCAAGGGGCGTCTTCGGCGTCCATTGTGGCATCTTGCCCGTCCTATTGATCTCATTCATATATTTATTCATCTCTTCAATGGAGGCGAAGTTTTTACCCTCAAGGTGCTGCCTGAGAGCCAGCAAGTTGCGCTCCATTAGGCGTTGGTCAAAGAGCGGTTGTGTGCCGACAGTCACGTCGCGACCACAGCACTTCTTATATTTCTTCCCGCTACCGCAGGGACAAGGGTCGTTACGTCCTACCCTCTTCGACTCTAACAACCCGAGAAGGCGCATATAACGGTCAGACTCGGCACGGTTCCCTGTGTTATCAGCCACGTCAATAAGCCTATGGTACACGGCACGCAGCTCATCCTCGCCATCAGGCTCTTTTCGGTGTTTCTCGGCGATACTCAGCGCCTGCAGATAGTAGTTTTTGGCCTTTGCTAAGTCCTTTTTCTCACCGTATATGACATAGCAGTCTCCGGTGTGCAGGAGACACCAGGGATTGTCGGGGTTGCGACTTATTATATCTCTATATAACTGCTCCGCCTCACCGGTCTTACCAAGTGCAAACAGGCTTTCCGCCTTGTAGTCAAGTAAACTATCATCGCCGGTAGCGTCACCGAATACATCGGCAATAGCAATTACTCTGTCGTATTCCTCGTGCCCCACCAGACTATTAATCAGGTCATCAAAAAGGTTATCAAAATCGTAAAACGTTGTTTTGCGGAGCTTATCGTAGAAGTCACGTCTCAGTCTACGGCCAGCTAGGGTTTCCTCGATTGTATGCCGGCAAATCAGGTCAAGGGCTTCCCGGCTCCAGCGGAAGACGTCTTGCCACTTTTGTTTCTGACCCGCTTTTATGATTTCTTCAACCAGGTTATCGATCTGCTCGGCTACCAGTTCTACCGGTGGCTTATCCGGCACAAGGCGTTTCCAGAGCTCCTCACACGCCATCCAGATGAAGTCCTCATCGGAATCGGAAAAGGTAGCCACGGGATAGTATTCTTCTTCGGTAAGGTCTTCACAGGAAAGGTATTTCCCGGTCTTGGCAACGAAAGAATCTAGGTCGAAAGCAGGAACGAGCTTCTTCAGCTTATTCACAATTGCCTCGGTGGTCATAGCTGATATCTTTTTTGGTTCCCAGCGGAGCGGCTCTTTTGCCATGTTTAACTGCTTTCGCACAATCGGTTCGAGCAGGATTACTACGCTTTTGATTATAAGCTTTTGGAAGATCATATGGCAAGATTAAATGCAGCCACGGTGATACAGTTCCACATTCCATGGCGCTCTGAACAATCTGAGTCTTTGTGCAAGACGACTTATGCATCCCGCAAAGCGCTCTTTCGTTAAAGTGTTAGGATAATTAACATTAATAAGAGAGCCAGCCTTATTTCCGC
>VGNY01000164.1 GCA_016865895.1 Chloroflexota bacterium
AGGGTCGGTAGCAGTAATATCGCCATTCTGGTATGCGGTCTTTTGTCCTTTCTTAGCTCTTACTGTAGCTCTACCGCCTGACATAGATGACCGCCAGAATACGTCATCACGTTCCCCATGCGTCCACCATAGGGATAACTGACGTGATATGTCACGTTCAAAAGATGCACCCTTACTGCTCATTACTCCCCCCGCTTATTCCATCCGGTTAATTCACAAACATGCTCTAGGCAAGATCTGTCTGCCACATACTTTAGATATACCCACGGCCCATTACATCCGCAATTATAACATAGCACCTGCGTTGGGTAGCCTTCTCTATCCCCATCTAATCTACTAACACCTAAATCAAGACTATTACAAAACGGACACGGCTTACTCATTCTTTACTCCTGTTCAGTGACACAACTAATACCATCAACCATCTTCACATTAAACACCTTATCGGCGTTCCTAGCCAATTCCGGTATATGGGTGACTAGGATAATCTGAACGCCTGTCTTAGCGGATACTTCTTTGACAAACTCAATAGCCCTATCTCTATATTCCTCACTGATACGTGTAAATGGTTCATCCAGAATAAGGACTTTGCGAAGGGTAGGTTGCAGGGCAAGGACACTTACCCGTAAGGCAAAAGTAAGCAGGTCAGCCATGCCATGCCCACGGGATTCAAGAGGATCATACCGTATACCATCCTCTTCGATATACATTTCGACTACGGTAGCGTTCTTTTGCTGATGGAACTCAATACCAAAAGACACATCCTTATCATGGAATACGTCCTTTAGGGCAGCAGTGCATAGGGAAGTCAATGCTGTCTTTATAGCATTTTGTATGCCATCTGCCGCATTTTGCAAAATAACTTGAGCCTGTTTGTAGATTACCGCAATATTATCTGCATCTTCAGCACGTTTGTTCAACTTCTGAATCTCATTGTTGATATAGTCAGACATATCAAACAATGACTTAGCCTTAGATAGAATATCTGTAGACATAAAGAAACCCAGTGATTCTGGCTCACTGGGTTAAAGCCTTAGACGTGGAACCGTGGTTTAACGGGTAATGAAGATACAGGACGCCTTAAAGGGGCGATTCGTAGTATTCCCCACGATACGGATACTATCTCCAACGGCAAACGGGATTTCCGCACTAACCGTCATATCTGCAGAAGTAGCCGTTGCCCCGATAACCACAGTACCAAGGGTGTTAGTTATATCACCAACACTATTGATACGGTAGATAGTATTGGTAGCCGCTAGTGCTGCAGGATTAGTAGGGCACTGATAAACATGTAGTGCCGATAACATACCCCGCTTATATGGGTTAATGTCACTAGCAACCGTATTAACAACACCGTCTGCCGATGCACTAGACGTTAGTGGGAGGCGGAAAATATCGGCCTTAGCAGTGATAGCCAGCATGAGAAACAGGAGCATGTATTTCATAAAGAGATTCCTTTCAAGTTAGATACTACTTTACCACATCTTGCTTTTCTTTGCAAGACATACAGATAAGTTTCCGCACTTGCCCTTCTACAGGAACTATGATAGCGGGGTCATTAAGGTTCAAGTCCTTGTTGCAATCCTCACAATGAAGATGGTTAAGCCCCTTAATATCTTCTTGTGTACCGTAGTTTATAATTACTCTAGCCATTCAACACCTTGCTAGTTTCTTCAATCTTAACTGATAATTCAGCAACAGCCTGTTTGATTTGCTGATTCAATCTTTCACATTCCACCTCAAGCTGACTGATAGTAGCAGCAAGGTTATCAGGTTCAATACCAAGTTCAGATAACTGTCGCAGCACTTCATTACGTGACCCCTCTAAAGTAGCAATCTGACGATTGATGCCCTCCGCCTTCTTACTCAACTCCTGAAACTTCTCAATATCATTCATTACATACTCCTGTTCGTATAGGTGTGCAGCACGGCCTCATAATACTCTCTGTTTAATCGTAACCGCAGCATCTTATTCTCATGTTCTGCCTGCTGTATTTCAGATTCCTCGACAGACATAACCGTTTGTTCCACAGGCACGACCGTATACTTAATGCGAAACTCTTTATCCCTCTCTGCCGCACACCCGCCGATGAACCCGAAAAAGAAAACAGTCAAGATAGCTATAATTCCACCAATACTATTCATATTACGCCCCTTCTGGATATTCCCCGCATGACTTCATTTCATAACAACCATTTCGATACTCACAATCAGGAACTAATCTCTCAAACAAAGCAAAGTCAATATTCCTAATAGCCATCTTGATTTCTCTCATAACCTTTCGGGTTTCCTTATGCGACTTAGTGCATAGCCTTTTCCGTGCCATATTGATAAGGGCTTGTGCGTTAATCAGCATACAATGATTTACAGGGCTATTTCTAGTCTCATTTCCTTCCCCGCAACGGTCATCCCTAAGCGATTTAACAAAGTGTTCCACCCCTACCTTATGCCGCACAAGATGAACAGACACAAAGGATGGTATATCATACATCTCAACCCAAAAAATTTGTGACCTGATTGGGCTGTGCTCGCACTTGTATATCTGCTCTAATGTAGTCTTAGAGCTAGTCTTGCCGTTAGTAACCGCACATGCCTTACGCATTAGCGATTCATCAGTTAATTTCTGTACTGCTATTGTCATCCTTCACTCTCCGCTTCTTGAATACTCTTATACACTGCTTCCTTAGTAGGATCGTCAACCATAGCGACTAATGCCTCAACCTGCTTCATAAAGTCTGTAGATACCGATTCTTGCATTTTCACTTGTTCAGCAAACGCTGAAACAAAGGTATCCTTTACTTGGTCTAGGTACATTTCGGTACGGTCAACGGCATTAACATCATGCGGTATGTCAATAGCCTCTACAACCGTAGATTCGTTATCCGTATCCACATACCAGCATTTAGGGGCATAATCCTTCTCCGTCACCGATGTGCGGAACACAGGGCCGGTATTCAACCATACCTGCCTAAGATTTTTCCTGTACACAAAGGCTTTATGATTATCCCCTGTAATAACCAACCGCCTGTCCTTATATGCAGCAGTCTCAAACAGTTTAGTTACATCGTAGTTATCCCCTTCATGCCCGTAAACAGGATCGGACAGATAAACCATACGATGCTGAATGAGCACATTAGCCGATGTCTCCTGTATCTGCTCCCCGTATGATGCCCCACTGTTGCCCTTACCCTGCATTAACAATATACTCTTAGTCACGGATAACGGACTAGAAGTATAGTGCGCCATGCTGTGATACGGCAGGTCGTGATTACCAGCCACATGATAGCAGGCTACTTGAGACAGGATATTGTTTACATCATTCACCAGCTTGAATGAAGTATCCCATTTGTCGTATAAGTCCCCTGCTATGAACAAAGGGCAATTCCTTGCTAGGCACTGACTTACAACAAACTCTAGC
>VGNY01000165.1 GCA_016865895.1 Chloroflexota bacterium
AGTCGCTTCGGATGAATCTCACAAGATGATAGCATCCTTCCTCTGGCTTATCCAAGGGATGTTTTGGGGCATGGCTTTTACTCGGAAAGATCAATTTTTTCTCCATGTCAGCCAATGCCTTGAGAGGAGTTTTCCCTTTGATCTTGCTGTAACGATAGGTGCTGTTATGCCGGTGCTCGAAGGCCAGCGATTCTTGCCGAAGCTGTGACATGGATGACATGGCAACTTTGTCGAGAAACTTTTGCTGGTAATGGTCGTTGAATTTTTCGACCACTCCGTTCCGCCATGGCTCGGCAGGTGGAATGAACCAGAGATGGACTCCATAATGCAGGCAGAGACGAATCAGGGGTCCCATGCCTCGTGGATGGGTTGGACTTCCGTAAAAGGCCAGTTCATTGTCCACCTGAAGGTTCTCCGGGATGCCCAAACGCAGCCAGATGGCATAAACAGCGTCCAAAACGCTTTGGGCTGCTTTGGAAGGCATGGGCTCTATTGCGCACCGGTTGATCGCGGTATCGATGGCATTCAGGCTGTAGAACCGAATCGGGCCGGTAAGGTAACACGGACCGACCAGATCAACCTGATGGGTTTGGTTGGGCAAAAGCGCCGGGAGTTCGGGATATTTCTTGCCCTTCGGGATGTATCTTCCAGTCCGACGATGGGTTAATTGGCGGCGGTGTAAGATACGGCCAATGGTACTGAGAGAGGGAACCGGTTGGACGTTCATATCGATCAGCTCCCATTGGATGACCTGATTGCCGTAGAAGTGCCCCTTGTTGTACAGGTTCAATCGAACCATCTCCACGATCTTTTCGATCTCTGCAGGGGTGCGGTATGGACTGGAAAGAGGGCGCCGAGATTGATCTTCAACCCATTGTGAGTTATCAGGCGCATACCGTGTTACCCATTTGTACAGCCATGATCGCGAACGACCAAGAGATGCACAAATGTCCTTTGGATCTTCGCCATCGAAGAACCGTTGTACAGCTTTTAGCCTTTCTTGTTTAATCTTCTTTTTCATGAACACCTCCCCTTTTAAGTTTGGTGTTCATGATAATACGATGCTGTGGCTATTCGATTGTCAAAGAGCTTCTGTCCACGATGTCCTGAGCATTAAATTTGTCCACGATGTCGTGAACGTTATCAACTATTGCTTACGGTTAAGTCAGATTGCTTACCAAAACTCATGTAAAATACCTCATAAGGAAACCTTAAGTTATCAATCATAACTTCATCAATATCTGTTTTTCTGAATTGTTCAACAATCTCGGAGTTGAAGTGAAATATTTGTCTCCCAAAAGCGCAGAATGCCGCATAATGCAAAGCGGCATCGGTATAACTCCAAACAGTTTTCATATTGTCAGGACGCTGCTCTATCGGGAGTGCCATTATCGTTTGCTTATATGTCTGCATTATAAGATCGACTATTTTTTGCAAGGTTTCATAAGTTGCCATTCTCCTCCTATTTAAGGATTGATAAGTTGTCGCTATCTGTCGCGCAAGCGGATGGAGTGAACGGAACCTTTCGGGATGATACCTTTCTGACAGTTTCATATTTTATTGTTTATGTCTCCGTATCCAGTAGCGATAACCGGCGCTTTATTATTCCTTCACTTCTTCAATTTGACACTTTTGGGTCTGATCCGTCTAAGTCTTTCGGAAAGGGCAATGAGGTGTTTACCAAGAGCTTCGCACTCATCAGCAGTGAGATCTACACCCTGGCTGTTTTCTGGAATGTCGCCGTTTTGACCATTCTCAGAGTGTCTTGCTACGTTCAATCTTGCCAAGCCGGCGATCTCATCAACAACAACCATGTACGAGTGACCTTGGTCGGCCACTTCGGCCAGAAGTCTAAATTCTACCATAGCCATCTTGATCCCCCTTATTATATTATTGGCCTAACGTCTGGGCTCAGGGGCGCGCAGCGAAGCGGAGCGTCCCTTGGAGCCCATTGTTATGCGAATCTCGTTAACGCACATTGAGCAACTCTGCTATTTCTGCGGCAATTTCATCGACGGTGTGTGTGGCTGTACTTCTTGCTACTTTATCAGCCAACGAAGGACTGAAATCCATGACTTGCTGCTTGGTGATGTTGTGCCAAATGGGTAGAAGAATTTGCTCGCCAGAAACCGCGCGTGTAACGATTCCATCAAGTTCGTAGTTCGTCCAACCCTTGCTTATAAAGGATGGCGATAACACGACAAGCCCGACACGACTTGTAGCCAAACCTCTATCAATTTTCTGTCGCAGGCTATCGCCAATACGCAATGAAAACTCGTCATACCAGACATTCAGGCCGTGTGAAACAAGCGCATTTGCCAATGACCTTACT
Source organism: Chloroflexota bacterium (assembly GCA_016865895.1). Lineage (GTDB taxonomy): Bacteria > Chloroflexota > Dehalococcoidia > GIF9 > UBA5629 > VGNY01. The sequence continues at coordinate 2,333 of VGNY01000165.1, forward strand.
ATTTCGTCTTTGTCTTCAGATGCGTGAGATATAAAAACATCATGAGTTCTGCCTCCTGATTCGGCAGGTGGTGGAACATCCCTCTGCACAAGGCTGGGAATATCAGAGAGTGGCACTTGCCTTATTTCAGGCAATGGTCCCGGCAAGACTCTTACTGAAGCTCTGGTGCTTCCACGCAACCCTTGCATATCAACCGCGACATGCCAGTGTCCGGCGTTTGGAATGGCAAGACGGATAGGCGACTGTTTAGCCAGCCCGCCGTAGAACCTGTGCTTACGACCGTTTGTATAACTGGAGAAATTCGAACTATCCATCAATCGGACATTGGCACCACTTGTGAGAGTGATTTCGACAATCTCCCCTCTTTGTCTATAGCCAAGATCTGTATGTATGAATTGCACGTTTATCTCCTTTTATGCATAACGCCCGGCATCAGCGGGAGCCGGGTTTATCGGCGATCCGCTGGATGCCGTTGTTAGCGGGTCAACTCTCGCAACCTCATTTCAGAGCGTTTCGCGTCTGGGACAAAACCTGAAAAATACCACATAACATGCCAGATTATGAATACGATGAACCATAGCAAAGAAAACCATCGCGCTTGATGAAGCGTATAGACTATTGGTAGTACAAAAAACGCAAAAAAAACGATGGTGATGGGATGCAACGTCTGAGTCACCCGAATTTTGCTTCCAGATCCTGAAGGTGCAATTTGCCCCTTGATTAGTGGAAAATAGATGTTCACCCAAGTTCTACCAGTTACAACAGGCATCAATTTCAGTTTGTTTTCATCGATCTGACCTTCAAAGTCGAATTTACCCCGCCGAAACCTATACCACGGTCGTTTCGGAGCTACCGTTGCACCTATTCGTTCCGCGACCTGTGCGGGTGGCAGAGTAGACTCAATTGTAATATGTCTATATGGAACCAGAATCATATCATTCCGCTAACATAGTATTATGCCTCAAAAATAGCATCCCGCGTTGAGCGCATCCCGGGATGCTATGCCTCAAAAAAGGGCTTGACAGCCCATAATTTCCATGCGATCATGACGCATATGACGCCAATAGA
>VGNY01000166.1 GCA_016865895.1 Chloroflexota bacterium
CGGAGACCTTCCAGTCATCGGTCACCGGATAGCCATAAAGGTAGCCGACTTCGCCGCGCAATGCAAGCCAGTTCAATAGCCGCACCAACAGTTCTGCCCTGGGTTGAACGAGCAGATAACTCTTGGTGATATTGAGCTTAGTGTTGTTGGATTGGTACATCGTGCCGGTTATGTCATTCCAGTTATACAAGCCATTGCTATGGATCAATTCCAGATTGTGACTGCCACCGCCGAGCATGAAGCCAAGCGAGCCGACAAAAGTCCGGCTGATGGCAAAGCGCTTGTCCAGAGTAACGCCACCGAAACCAATGGAATAGACCATCTTATTCGTATAAGTAGAATCGTTGGGATCGACGCGCTGTGAGTTATCAGTATATCCGGCACCGACTCCGCCGATGAAATAACCCTTGCCCAGGGAGCCTTTTCCGCCACCGCCATGCATCACAAAACCATTATCCGGTATTGACTTCATTCCCAGGTCGGTGATCAGTTTATTGACGTCGGTCATATCCAGATCGATCCAGTAGGGTAGGTAAGAACCGCCGCCAAAACCAACGGTGAGCGATGCCCTGACCTTTTCATCCGGTGCCGAAGTGCGGCTGGCGCGCTGACCAAACGTAAAATCGATCAGTTGGACCTCGCCGGAGCGGAAGATCTTGAGCTTGACCTCATCACCCGGGCGGTAGTACTTTCGGATCTTATCAAATTCCTTATAGTTAACCACGATCTTGCCGTCGATCTCCATCAAGATGTCATCATCCATCAGGCGCACGTCCCAGGCTGGACTATTGGGCACCACACCGGTTATCAGCACCCCATAAAGCTCCATATAACCAAGTTCCTGTGCTTTCGGATAGTTGAGGTCTTCGGTATAGATCCCTATGAAGGCCTGTTCACCTGCACCGGATTTGATGATGATCTCCCGCTGCACCTGTACCAGCGATGCATTGGGAACTCCCATCAGATCAGGATCGTCGATGGATATGGTGATCCTCGGTTTGTTCTCAGTGTTCCGTGCCATTACCAGGATCGGCACCAGCACCATCATGAATAATATCATCATTCTGCGTTTCATGTTTACCTCCATGTCTCATTTATGTTCTGATCCTCATAATTGCAAAGAGCGTGCCAATTCCTCTATTCACTTATATCTGACTGCATAACATCATCTTATCCCAACTTTACCATCTTGAAGCTAAAAAAGACAATTTTAGATTAAATTCTATGATTCTTTCGGAGAGCTCAGACCTTAAACGAGTACCAAAACTTATTGATAATAAGCCAATTAACGTCGATAATTATTTGGTGTAATCGCATTACAATATCCCAGATTAGGGCAAAAGTGCATTTGTTGTCCCCCACAAATATGAAGTAACCCTTGACAGATTTGCAGTGGCATAAATACTGGCATCATGTTTATTAAGAAAATCGTCAAAACCTACAAGAACACAGGTAGATCATATACCGAGTATCGCTTTGTGCGCGGATATCGTACAAGCGTTGGACCAAGGCATCAGACATTATTGACAGTCAGAGAGATTCCCATCCCTGAGCCACAATGGAAACGGTTGGCTGATACCATGGATGCCATACTCAATTTCGAACAAGTTATCTTTGTTGATAATAGCATTTGCTCACTTGCCGAATACTACTGTACTTTGATTCGTGCGAGGCACCCTGAGTTCAACAGCAAGGGAAATGTGCTTGCAAGGCATGATGACTCGGATGATTTAGTGTACAAGAGTTCCATTCGCGTATTTGATGATCGTTCTTTTGGTCCGGAGTATGTGGCACATTGGATGTACGAACGGCTCAAGCTTGATGATTTGTTCAAGCGATTAGGATATTCTCCTCGGCAGAGGATGCTGATCAGTCTCTCCATCATCGGTCGGCTGGTCAATCCTGGAAGTGAGAATTCAATGCGGAGATGGGCAAAGGACTTGAGTGCCATTGATGGGTTGATCGGGTGCGATTTAAGTAATCTTGGGCACAATTCATTATATCGGATCAGCGATACGATCTACCAGCATAAAAATGATATTGAAGTCCATCTCTGTGAGTGTGAGCGCGAAGTTTTCAATCTCCAGGAAAGCCTCTGTATCTACGACCTAACCAATACCTTTTTTGAAGGGACGGCAGCGTCCATTTCCAAAGCCAGATTTGGTCGTTCCAAAGAGAAGCGTAGCGACTGTCGTCTGATATCTCTTGGTATGGTAGTTGATGAACAGGGCTTTTGCAAAAAGAGCAATATTCTGGAAGGTGCAGTTAGCGAACCACATACTCTGAAGGAAATGATTGACTCATTATCCTCAACAATGGGAAGCGACTATATCCCTACAGTGGTTATGGATGCCGGTATTGCCACCAAGGATAACCTTCAATATCTCGTAGATAGAGGATGCAGCTATCTCTGCGTTTCCAAAAATCGACCTATCTCTGTAGATCAGATTGATCTCGGTGAGATGATAGAAGTGCACAAAGACAGGAGAAACCTTGTTACTGCCAAGATCTTCAGATCTGAAGAAGAGATACATCTTTTCTGCCACAGCCAAAAAATGGAATGTAAGGAAAGAGCAATACAGGAAAGGTTTAATAAGCTGTTTGAGGATGATCTTGAGAACATCATCTCCTGTCTTACGAAGAGGTATAGCAATAAAAGTTATGGCAAGATAATGGAACGAATCGGTAGGTTGAGAGAAAGATATTCATCAGTTAGCCGTTTTTACCAGATCGATGTAGTGGAGACAAATGGCATGGTGAATCATATTGAGTTTAATAAGATAAAGATTCAGGAAGAAGAAGATCGTTTTTCCGGCTCCTACTGGCTCAGAACCAATCTGATGGATTGGAATGAACAGAAGATCTGGGATACCTATACGATGCTGAATAAAATTGAATCTGCCTTCCGGAGCTTGAAACACGAATTGGCATTCCGTCCGATCTTTCACCGAACCGGCATACGTGCTGAAGCACATATATTTATTGCCATCCTTGCGTATCATCTCCTGAATGCAATCTGTTACGAATTACAGTTTAGTGGGATATCCTATTCTTGGGATACCGTGAGATCGATACTGTCGACCCACAGAAGAGTAAGCGTTTCAGGTTTGACAACCAGGCAAACAATGGCTACACGACGAATGACTACTTCTGCTGAACCATCACACATCAAAGTCTACAAAGCTCTGAATCTCAATCCTGACCCTCGGTTAAAGGAGATAAGAAAAGGAAAAATGTAGTCCCCCATAGAAATTGCAACTCGCTGCAGGATAATCATATAACTATCCTAAATGGTAAAGTTGGGTTATGAGATTATTCCATACT
>VGNY01000167.1 GCA_016865895.1 Chloroflexota bacterium
TTGGGGTCAGCACCCGGAAGCAGATTGCAGGCAATCTCAAAGTCAAAGGGAACAACATTGAAAGCTGCTAAAAGCTCCATTGGGAATGAGTAGTAGGTAGTCCACACCACCTTAGCATCCTCCTCAAATGCCTTAAGCAAGGTTGATGTAAGTTGAATCGTATACATCAGCCAGGCACGGGGTCTCCTCTGAAACTCCTCCTCTGACGATTTTCTCATTTGTTCATAGAAATTCTTGAGCATGGCTTACCTCCTTCCGCTGTCTAGCATCTCGACAAAGGCTTCTACCCTGGTTTTTAGCTGGCCGATGTTGCCCCAGGTGTAATCGTTTTCCAGGAACAGTACCGGTATCCTATCGTCTTTCAGTTTTTCCATTAAATAAGGAGCATCATACAGGTGCTGGTCGCAAAATTTGACCGAAGTGTACACCACACCGTCAACAGCATAGGTTTTAACCAGCTCTTTCAGTTCGGCGAAGTGCTCCGCAAGACCGGTGATGCGGGCACAGCGCAACTTGCCCAGATACCTTTGGGCCAGAGCTAGATACGGGTCATCGCTGTTCTCCTCCACCGGGTAATCGAAGTAGCGCATAGCAGTGCATAAATCAGCAGCAGCCACATCGGCACCTGCAGCTTCAATAAGATTGAAAAGCTCAGGGCGGTCTACCACATTACCGCTTATTAGTACGCGGACCTTACCTTTCCCCCCACGCTGTTTTACCTGGCTTTTAGCCTTGCTATAATATTTCTTCAATTTGGCAACGAAGGACTCCTTGTCCATTCTCATTCCCTCCAGCCCAAGCTGGAACACCTCGCTTCCAGGTAAAGGCAACGGGACACCACGCTGAAGTTTGTAGATTTGTTGCATCAGCTTGCGGACCTGATTAGCTGTCTTGACTGCCTGGTTGAGCGATGCCGTCGTTATCTTCACCCCGAATTCTTGCTCCAGCGCACTGGCGAATTTGCGCAACTGGCTGGCGTAGTATTCCATGGCAGTCCCATCGCGATTCTTGGGCACTTCCAGCATATAGGTAAAGCGCGTGCCCACATATGACCTCCACAAATCGTACATGCGGCGCATACCGTCGCATGACCTGACAAAGACCAGACCGTCAAGGCCATTGGCCTTGCCATTAATGCCAAGTGCCAGGATGCTTCTGACATAAGGACACAAATTAGAATAGATGTATGCATCGGCTACCGTAGCTGCTTCACCCTGTCCGCTGAGCCGCAGTGGAAGCAGGCCGGCAGCCATAACTATCTCCTCCGGAACAAAAGAACAGAGCCAACCGATCCGATACCGAGCGTTCTTCATACGTCACCTCCGAATGAGCTTGAGGCTGTTTAATTTTGCCGCGGATTCAAACTTAGATTCAGCCCAGATTTCACCAATAATTTTCACCCCCAAATCTTGTAGGGACAAACCTTTAGGTTTGTCCGTTGGACAGGTTTAAAAACCTGTCCCTACATTTTTAAACACCCTAAGCTTTTTAGGGTTATTAAATATCCTGTAGAAACTGCTTGATCACATTGGCAAGTCCAGCAGGGTTATCCAGCATAACCATATGCCCTGCGTCTTCGACGACAAACAGTCGACCTTTTGGAAACATGTGAATCATTTCCTGTGCGGTTTTTGGCTGTACTACTGGGCTATTCTGCCCTCGGATAATCGCGACAGGACATCGAATCTTGGGCATAAGTGGCCGGACATCATACTGATCCCAAAGAGACAAGGTGTTCCGATCATATTTGTAGGTGAGTCTACCCGTTGGAGTATTTTTCGTACCATGCCTTGCCACAGGTTGAAGAATATCTCTTCGGGCAGCAGATGTCGGACCGGTTGGATATTTCCTTTCACACTCGATGACATCATCTACCGTCTTGAATTCCGGATGGGGACGTTCTCCACCCTTCAGCAGGTACTTGCGCCACTTCGGATGCGGCCTTGCCTCGATATCTATCCAAACTAACCCTCTTACCTTTTTAGGGTATGTCGCTGTGTAAATTGCCGCATGGAGTGCTCCCATTGAATGTCCCACAAGTACAGGTATATTCAGGTTCAACACATCTACAAATGTCGATAGGTCATTTACATAATCCTTAGCACTGTAGCCAGGAGGGATAGCCCACTGGCTATCTCCATGACCCCGCTGGTCTAGCGCAATAAGATGATACTGAGAAGCAAGCTGTAGAGCCAGAAAATCCCAGACATGTGCATGACTTGTATTACCATGCAAGAGAACCACATGTTCACACTCAATGTCACCCCATTCTAGATAGTGAAGTTTGAGTTCACCAATTTTGATGAACCGATCTTTGTACTCTAAATCACTATTTTCCATAAGGCGTTAATCCGAATTTATATAATCACAGATACCCGTTATCTTCGTCCATGTCTAGTTTATATTTTCCGCTATTAGCCTTTTTACGTTCCTCCATCGTAATTCTAAATCGATGTGACCCCCGACTTCCACTAATAACTAGGCATCTTTTAGAAGTAAAATCTGTAATCTCTGAAGCACCTTCCCTCAGTATGCATCATGCATCCCGCTACTTGAGGAGTGACACTGTATTTTATTCCTAGACTGTCGAGCCAGCCTTCAAACCTATCTAAAACACCACATTGGTATTGGCCTATCACGCCTATTTTCTTCATCCCATTATAGGCGAAGCACCGGGGCATCTCCCAATGAATAAAACCCTCTGAATGAAAACTGCACATGAAACCCATGAAGTCAGCCGTGACCAGGTCTAACGCGCATTCAATCATGCTCCTAAGTACTTCAAAATTCTCGATCTGCGTCACGCCAAGGGCATTTTTGATTCTTCTGATCTCTATCGTAGCCATCGCTCTCATTGCTGCTCTGTTTATCTTGTTCGCCTTCTCGATACCACATTCCTGTAAGCAGTGATAAAACCACATTGCGTCATGAGTCATCCAGCATTTATTTAAAAGTTCCTTCACTTCTCTCGTATCAAGCGCCCTCATGCTGGCTACCCTTCCGCCGTCTTCTCAAAGCTCCCTATACTATCTTTTGCGTTCTTCCACTCGCAATTCGAAAACAATATGGCCCCAGCCACCGCATTTCAACCCCACATCAGAGCAACCTACCCTCTTGAAGCGCATCTCATTCGGGTCAACGCCGGCATAAATTAGCTCATTTGCTGTGTAAATTAACGTTGCCACTGGAATCAAGGCGAAGACGCAGACCTTCTTGGGACAGAGCTTGGTCAAAAGATTGCCATGCCCGCCAATGTAGAACTTATCGCCCACCTTAT
>VGNY01000168.1 GCA_016865895.1 Chloroflexota bacterium
GGACCCCTGCCGCCCCGAAATCGAGGCACTCCTGAAAAGCGGCTCCCGCCTGAACTTCATCGCGGCCCGCTATAATGTCACCAACTCCACCCTGATGAATTGGCTCAGGAAGAATAATATTGACAGGGCGGCGAGGCCGTAGGATTATGGCAGAAATATCGGGCTGGCAGGGGGGCGAACGAATCTGCCAGCCGCTATAATCACCATTCTCAAAGCAGATTGTCCCAGCACGTTGGGCGGGCTACCCGCAAGGCCGTGACCATAAGGCCCCCGGCTGTTTTTGCCAAGGTCCCGGCCCGAACCGCCGCCATTGATGGCCATGGCCGGTCCAATGACCAAGAATAATTGTCGTCATGCGTGCACAGAAATAGTTGACGTCGAACATCACACCGAAGAAGATTACCTTAATACAATCTGGGGACTGGAGCATTTAGCACTCTGGCATGTGCACGGTATCGAATCCGGCGTGGTTTGAAGGTTGCGAGTTGATAATGTACAAAATAAATCGAATAAGAATCTCTGGGTTTCGCAGAGTGTTTGAGGTCGAGCTACCGGTAAGACCCTTTATGGTGCTAATTGGTGCCAACGGTGTCGGTAAAACTTCTTTTTTGGATGCTTTTACTCTATTAGCTGCCACAGCCTCCGGTAATTTAAATGGAACATCGTCAAAATTCGGTGGTATATCAAGTCTTTTGACACGCAACAAAAGCGATGAAGTCTCATTTCTGGTAGATATGGAGGTTCCCGGTCACCAGCCTCTCGAATATGAGCTTCATATCGCCCAACAAGGCCCGAGTTATGCCATATCCAAGGAGACCTTATCTCAGCAACGGCCCGGTTTTAATCAACCCTTTTTACACATAGATTCTTCGTACGATGATATCCGTTATTACGATATAGAGGAAAATCGACTCGTCCGCCCCAACTGGGAACATAATCCTTTCGAGACCTCATTGGCGCAAGTTCCGAAAATGTTCCGTCAGCCGGAGGAAATGCGACGCATTCTGGCAACTGCCACGCACTATCACATTCTTGATGTCAGTTCCCGTGCACCGGTGAAAAGCCCGCAACCGATGAAGCCGGCGTTATTGCCCGGCCCAGAAGGAGAAGACATAGTCCCATTCCTCTACTACCTCAGGGAAAGCGATCGAGACCGGTTCGATGCCATTTTAGATTCGTTACAGACTGCTTTCCCTGATTTGCTTGAGCTTAATTTTCCGCCGGTAGCCGCCGGTATGTTGACAATGACCTGGAAAGACAGGAACTTTTCCAAGCCCATGTTTATGAGTGAATTATCCGAAGGCACACTGCGGTTTCTGTGGTTGGTATCGCTATTACTAAGCCCCGCTCTTTCAACAGTCACCATGATTGATGAGCCTGAAGTCAGTCTGCACCCAGAATTACTAAGTTTGCTAGCTGATCTAATGCGCGGAGCCTCCCAACGGACCCAGTTGATCGTGGCCACCCATTCAGACAGTTTTATTCGTTTCCTGGAACCCGAGGAAGTAGTAGTGTTAGACATGGACGAAAATGGCTGTACGACGGCGACCTGGGCAGATTCCATGGATTTGGATCATTGGTTAGCTGAATACAGCCTGGACGAGATTTGGCGGATGGGCCGGATGGGGGGACGGTCATGAAATTTTCCATCATTGTCGAGGGAAAAACTGAAAGAGCCTTCAAACCGCATCTAAAGGAATTTTTAGAGTCTCGTTTACTCGGCAGAATGCCAAAGTTGGACTTCTCTCCATATCATGGCCGCATCCCTAAAGAAGATAAATTAAAGCGAGTGGTGAAAAACCTTTTGCAGGGTCGGAATTCGGCAGACCATGTAATCGCCCTGACGGATGTGTATACTGGGACCAACCCTCCTGACTTCCAGGATGCTGCGGATGCGAAGGATAAAATGCGGCGGTGGGTCGGCAACGAACCAAGGTTTCACCCGCATGCAGCCCAATATGATTTCGAGGCTTGGTTGCTGCCATATTGGTCTACCATCCAAAGACTGGCGGATCATAACAAGACCGCGCCACCGGGAAACCCTGAAAATGTAAATCACATCAGACCGCCAGCTCACCACATTAAGGAGATTTTCGAAATCGGTCGTTGTCGCGATAGCTATATCAAGCCACGTGATGCAGAAAAGATACTCAAGGAAAACGATCTTTCGGTCGCGATCGATCAATGCTCTGAGCTCAAGAAATTTATTAATACAATCCTTTCAATCTGCGACGGAACAATGGTTCCATAAAAAAGATCGCATAGGCGTTCAGCTATCAGCAATCAGCTTTCAGCTTTCAGCAAAAACAATGGGTTAGGGGAACTAAGCGAGAAACCAGTGATCCGCCATTGAGGAATAACTATTTGAATTTATAGCATTGGCTGACGGCTATCAACTGACCGCTGAACGCTTACAGTCTGAGTTTAAGCACAGATTCTCTAAAGGAACACATCTATGGAAAAATATTACTATATGGTCATCTTGGAGCAGGAAGATAACGGCGGCTATCACGCCTTCTGCCCTGCTCTAAAGGGCTGCCATAGCCAGGGGGATACCATTGATGAGGCCCTGGCCAATATCAAGGAAGCCATCGAGGTCTATCTGGCAAGCCTGCGAGCCCATGGAGAACCGCTACCGGTAGAGGACATACTTATCAAACCCATCGAGGTGGCGCTGTGAGTCCAAAACTTCCCGCCCTCACGGCGAAGGAAGTTGTCACGTTGGCAGCAAAAGTAGGGTTCGTTTTTGACCGGCAAAAAGGCAGTCATGCCGTTTATTACCGGGCCCGAGATGGGGCAAGGATAGTAGTGCCTATGCATGCCAAGAAAATCCTGAAGCCAAAAACTTTGGCAAGTATTTTGGATGACATGGGGCTAACCATAGACGACTTGGGCAAGCTGTTGTGATGGCGGTGTGGCGCTAACGAAAGGAGCGAGAGCATGACAAAGGCGGAATTGATCACCCAGGTGGCCAGCCGGGCGAATCTGACCAAAGCTGAAACGGAGAAGGCTCTGGGCGCCCTGGTCCAGGGTATGACCAACATCTTGCAAGCCGAAGGACGGCTGGCCCTGCCGGGGCTGGGAATATTCTCGGTGAGCGAACGCCCGGAGTGGACCGGCCGCAACCCCCAAACCGGGGAGTCCCTGACCATTGCCGCCGGCAAGGCGGTGAAGTTCAAACCGGGGAAGGCGCTGAAGGAGGCGGTGCGGTGAACATTAGACCAAAGTACACTTTTTGTCTAATTTTGCGGCCCG
>VGNY01000169.1 GCA_016865895.1 Chloroflexota bacterium
GGTCGTCCGTTGCTGAGATATTGCGCTTGGACGTCGGTTATCCCGATGCTGCGATTCAATCCTGATTTCCGTGCCTGGGCGAAGCAGAGACGAGAACGGCCGGTTCATGCTAATCCTCTTAGTGGAAAGGAAGTAGTTGGAGCAGCACTTAATAGGCTGCTGCGTTTAGCCTTTGCCCTGGTTAAGAATCAGACCTATTACCAGGCTTCAAAACCAGAAATAACGCTAGTAGCAGTATAAAATATCGGGAGGTGATTATAATTACATCAGGTGGGCAGGGAGACGCCGCTCTCGGTTTTGGGAGCTCATTTGAGCAAACCCGTGTACACAACATGGTGCCCCTGCCCTCCTGGCCAAACCCGTATGAGGTATGGTGGGACTCCGCCAGGCGGATGGTCCCGTATCTAACCGCTAAGTTGGGAGCCAGGAAAAGAGAGGCTGGGGTCTGCCCACCGGTGTGAAGATAGAGCAGAAGGAAATTTGGCTGGAGCTATTGACCTTGGGGAATATAGTATGTTGTTAAATAAGTATTGCCGAGTTTGTCTCCATAAGTCAATCTCACCTATAATGAACCATAGAGATTGTAATGATGAGACCACTTTTTTAAAAATAGTCGGGAAAAACAGATGTTAAGCACTGACCTTAAAACATACGGCTTCAGTAATTGGTTCCGAATAGAAGCTAACCATCAGAGAAACAAGGAACTGATTTTGAGATTGCCAAAAGAGAAGGGAGTTTATGTCATTCGAGTCGGCAAACCAATTCCAAGAATAAAAGGTGAGTCCGATATCATCTATATCGGTCAGGGTGTTATTCGACGCAGAATTCAGGCTTTACTGAGATCTTATTTACCTCCGCCCTTTCGGGATTACATGAATAAACACACGGCGCGGGAATTATTTGAAAGAGTCACCACCGAATTGAATCTTCAATCTGAATTTTCCTACGTTTTGCGTGGCCAAAAATCCAAGGAACTGGAAAGTCAACTATTAACCGACTACTGCTTGTCTCACATTGAGCCACCTCCTCTTAATAACACGCGGAAATAAGGCTGGCTCTCTTATTAATGTTAATTATCCTAACACTTTAACGAAAGAGCGCTTTGCGGGATGCATAAGTCGTCTTGCACAAAGACTCAAAAAGTGTGGTCGGTCATAGTCTGGAGACTGAGCAAAATGACTTGATTACCGCACCTGAGGCTCTACGGTTCCACTCCGGGTGGAGGCGGGTTGTTTCTCAACCATTCAGGGAACCAGTCGCTGTCCATCTTAATGCAAGCGATAATGTGGCTTCGACCTTGCGTGAAAAAGCTATAGCCTTTTTGGTTTTCCCGGTGAACCTTGTGAATCAACTCTGTAAGCTCGTCGTGCTTCAAATCGCCCCGTTTCCATTGCTGGAACGCCTCATATAGAGGCTCCAACATCTCCTTCATCCAGCTGTCATAATATGCATCAATCATGGACTGCTGATACTCTCGTAGTGGCTTCTTCTGCCCCTTCACTGCGAACTCCTATAATCTCCCTGAACTAATCTTCGAATTTGATCTGGAAGAAAAAACCTTCGTGCGAAGACACCAAGGCTTTGAATTCTTCCCACGTTACCTTGTAGCCATCCACGACTAGGCACATCTCCTCATTCACATCGTCATACTCTACATACCCTCTCAATTCATCCGTTAGCATCTTCCACCTGTCTACCCCTTCTTTCCGTGGCACTATGTATCGCTTCGAGAGGCTTTCCCTAATTTTCTGGTTGAGATTGCCCCTGAGCAGGATGAGATGGTCAATCATGCCGATTTCTCTGAAGTAATATCCAGGCTGGCCGTCGTTTCTAATTTCGTGAGCTTCTAGCCGCATAAGCAGCCGTCCCGTCTCGGTCGCCTTAAATTTAAACCTGTGTTGCTTCCCCGAGCAATCAACAAAGTCCATAACATCTTCTGTGGTTTCCATTGCATTGCCTCCAGCGTTATCAGAATTGCAGGCACATGAGTCCGCAGGGTGTGGTAATGCCTGGCGCTAGTCTAATTCTATCACCGAACCGAGGGCTATGGTAGTGGAACAGGCAGTGGTTTTTCGACATCCTATCGGCCCCTGCAGACTCACCACCCGCTGCGTTACATGACTCAGCGTTTCGTTTGTTTGGGTAATATTGCGGGGATCTGCTTGTTCTGGTAAGAAGATGGTATAATTTAGGTAATTATACGGGAGGTGGAAGATATGTGGCTAAATCTCACATTAATACTCATCAGTTACCTTGTTGGTTCTATTCCTTCAGCCTATATTCTGGCTAGGCGCAAAAGAAGTGTTGACATCCGTGATATTGGCAGCCGCAATATGGGAGCCGCCAACACCTTCCGGGAAATCGGCGCCCGGGAGGGAGTTGCCGTCTGGGCGATGGACGTGACAAAAGGGGCTGTACCTATACTCGTTGCCCAAGCTCTTGGCGTTCCTCAACCCTGGGTGCTGGCGGCGGGCTTTGCCGCCTTACTCGGCCATAACTTCCCGGTTTACATCGGTTTCAGAGGCGGCAAAGGCGCCGCTACCACAATGGGTATTCTCCTGGTTCTTGCACCTGAGGCGATGGCCATTACCTTTGCACTACTAGCTATCCCTTACTATTTCTTCCGCCGTATCTTCATCGCTATGTGCATAGTTGGTCCTCTTTTACCGGCGCTTATCTGGCAATTCGAGCATTCTTTGGTACTAGTCGTCTACTCCTTAGTCCTTGTTGTCGTCATGGGGATTAGAAACATGCCCAACCCCAAGGAAATCCCGGCACTGCTGGCAAAAGTAAGGAACAAATACATCACCAACCGCTACGACGATAATTAGTTCTCACGTTGGCCCATTTGTTTATGATTCTCCCTCTACCATCACCTCAGTCCTCTCCCGTCGAGGGAGATGAAGCTTGAACGAAAGGGCGAATAGTTACTAGTAGTCTCATTATAGGAGGTCTTGTCAATAGGTGTGTAAAAAGTGTTAAAAAAAATTCAAAAGTGGACTGTTTAAAGTTGAAAACTGGACTGTTAAAGGCTGAAAAGTGGACTCTGGTACATTCCTCCAAAAAGGGAGGAATCGAATGGCCCAGGTTCACAAACGGTTGACTACTGAGCAAGTAAAAGTGTTGTTGAAAGGGTACTGCCAGGGATTGTTAGACAGGTCAGCAATTGAGGAAGTTTTAGGCATTGGTAGATCCAGGTTAT
>VGNY01000170.1 GCA_016865895.1 Chloroflexota bacterium
AGGCTTAATGGCAATATCAGCCGAAACCAGTGGAGAGGCAAAGATAGCTGTAGCTGGAAACTACCTGATAAAAGCCTTGAGGGCTTGTGGTGGTATAGCTGAAATGAAGCTGACAAGTCCACAATCGCCCATAACCTTGACCGTTGATGGTTACCGATGCCTGGTTATGCCCATGCGTTTACCTGAAAGCAAGGCTGAAACCGAAACAGCAGCCACAGAGACGGAAGCGAAGGCAGAGGCAGAGACAAAGGCTGAAGGCAAGCCCCGACTAAAGTCGGGGAAAGGCAAGGGAAAGGCTAGACAGCCTGAAGTCGAGCCAGAAGAGGCAACCGAGCCAGAAGAGGACAGAGAGCCTGTAACCGTAGGCTAAACAAAGCCGAATAGAACGCAACGCCGAAAAAGAAAGCCGAAAAAAGAGGGTTTCGGAAGAGACCCTCTCTTTTTTCTTTTTAGAGGGCTGGAAAGGTATGAGATGGCTAACGTTTATCAATGTGACCGAGAAAACAAGGACTTTATACAGCTAGAAAAGGGCGCTGTAAGCGTAACTTACAAGTGCGCCAATACTAGGAAGTGCTACTGGCTATGTCGGGAATGCCTTAAAGGGTATCAGAGATGCTCGCCCAAGTGCCCCGACTATCTGTCGGTAGCCAAGGTCAAAAGGCAAGCCAGACAAAAGAATAGATAAACCTGCAAAGGGAAAGGCAAGGGGTGGGAGGCCTAGAGTAACCCACCCTTTATTAGTGCCCAAATAAAGAACGAAAGGAGGTGATGTAACGTGTTTGACTACCTGTGCCACAAGGTCAAGCCAACTGGTGACTCGGTTCAGGTGATGGTTGATAAAGAGCTGCCTGAGCTGGTGTCCCGAGTACGAGGCGATAGCCCAGACGATGACCTGGCGAGGCTATGTCTGGAGATTGACCGTGGCTCTACGTGGCTGGGGAAAGCTGTCAGAGCTGGTGGAATAGCCTTCGTCAACAGCTACAAGGATAGCTATCCCGATGTCTCTGATGAGCTTTGGCCAATCTTTCAGGTGTGGAGCGCTGCCAGCATCTTGGCTGTGCTTCGTCTTGTCGAGCGTGAGCTTGAGGCTGATGACCTGGCTCAAAAGCTGGGAATTAAGGACAAGTAATAGAAAGGTCGAGTTCGTTGGGGCAACCATGCCCAAAAATCTCAAAGAAAGGGGAAAACCATGACCGCGGCCAGAGTAAAACGCAAAGACATCAGGCTGTCACCGGATGAGGAGAAGGAAGAAACCTACAAGCTCATTGATGGGCTTGTAGAGCTGGGTATTCCCGTCTCAGTCAAGGAGCACCGCAGCGGATTTCCCGCGGTAACCGTTGACTGCGGTGAAGTCCATATCCTCACCGATATCCTGAGCCTTGAGGCGTGGTGGGCAAAAAAGAAGAAGACAGGCTAAAAGGTCGAGTTTGTTGGGGTAACTATGCCCAAAAATCTGACGGAAAGGAGGCAAAGTGAGCCAGATTGGTCTATTTGAACGAGAGGAACTCAAACAGTGCCACGTAGAGTCCAGAACCACAGTAAGGCTGGGCAAGAGGTCTGCTCAAGTGCCTTTAGCCAGAAGGAACAGAGAGGCTCTAGCCAAACTGAAGGGAATCCTTAACCAGCTTGAGGGCAAGGACATAGTGGTCAGCCAGCACTGCGACTTCTGGTGGCATCAAGGATTGCGGTTGAGTCGGCTGAGTGTGCAGTGGGGATCGCAGTTCTACAATCCCGAACTCGATAGATGTCCAGCAGTGATAGTGCTAGCAGGCAGGGGAAACGCTGAGATAAGGATACTCCACCCCGAGCGGCTTTACCAGGTAAGGGAACAGCGCTACGGCAAAGGCAAGACAGAGTATCTGCTCGACTTCTGGAACGGCTTTTGGTCAAGTCCTGTCAGTCAGTACCAGCGGCATTATGACTGCCTGCATATAAAAGCTGTCAGCTAATGGGATAAAGGTCGATATCCCAGTGGGGTAACTATGCTCAAAAATCTGACGAAATGGAGGTGAAACCGTGCCTATCAAATGGAGCGCCCTTCAGGTTAGCCAGGCTATGGATGAGGTCGAGCATCAGCTCAGTCTGGCGGAGGTGTTTCTTGATGAGGCTAAAGCGAAAGCCAGAGAAGCCAGAAACACAGCTAGCTTGCCTGCCTATGTGGATGACCGCCTTGTCCGTTTAATCACTGAAATTGAGCGGATAGACCACATAAAGGTCGCTATCAAGTCTGTCCGCAATGCTATTCCTGAAGGGGCAATAGAGGCGGAGCGAAACCGTCAAAAGCAAGGCATTCAGCAAAATCTGGGTCTCTAGACCTATTAGGTCGATAGGCTAACTACGCCCATTTTAGGCAGAAAAGGAGGTGATTTACATGCCCAAATTCAATGCGGGTGACTGGCTTCTGCCCGAGGTTATACCAGTGGCTGACATCATCTTTCGCATCACTAGGGATGATGTTATGCAGTGTGCCGAGCGACTAGGGATACCCGAGGAGGCGATTACCGATGATGTCCTTTACCAGATTAAAAAAGGCGTCGAGTTCGGGCTTGAGTGCTGGTCTGAGGTAGTTGAGGAGGCACTGAACATGGCTCTCAAAGGATAGCCAGAAGGTTCAGCCTTCAAGGTCGATAGGCTAGCTATGCCCAAAATAAGGTAAGGAGGAGATAACCATGACCGAGCTGTTTACTGATGAGCTAGAAGCAGCTATGCCGAGAGTTAAAGCCAAGCAGAAGTCGGGTGAGCATCATATCTCCGAGCTGGTGGGCGCTCTCGCTGACCCAATCATCGCCTTCCCCGGTGGCTGGGGAGATACTCTCCCTGATTGGCTTAAAAACGCCATCACCCTGGAAAGATTGGAGATAAACATGAGAGAGCTTAAAGGTGAAGAGCCTACTGGTACCGACGCTGAGGCTTGCGCTTACCTCTACACGGCTGCTTTGACTCAGCCGCTTGACCACGATTGGAGCGAGATATATCTTTACATCGCCACCAGGGTTTACAGCCGGTGGGGTAAGAGCGAAATGCCCGAAGATATCAAGGTAGAATCGCTCAGCCTTGACTTTAACAGTTGAAAATTACCACCGAAGCTAGACCATCTACCCATCAAATACAATTTCAGCCTTCACAATGCAAAATGTTGTGAGACGTTTTTTCAGAAATATATT
>VGNY01000171.1 GCA_016865895.1 Chloroflexota bacterium
TTCCTGGTCCAGGTCCACCATCTCAAAGCGGCAATGGCAAAGGGACTGGATCATGTTGTCCAGGGTGGCGCCGGTGAGTTTCATCCACTGCTCCACTTGTTTAGCGGTTAGACCTTTTTGCCGCCAATAGCCGAGTTCGGGGTGGTTGGCCAAGGTTTCTTCAACCGACATTGTGAGATTGTGATCGCCTTTAGTAGTAGTAGGTACTTTAAAAAAACTACTACTACTAAAGGGATTTTGAGCAGGATCATGTGGCTGGTTAACTGGATGGATATATGACTGATTAACTGGATGGATATATGACTGGTTAACTGGATGGATATGTGACTGGTTAACTGGATGGATAAATTTTGTAAAACGGTCATATAGAGCATCATCGAGTTCATAGCAAAACCCGATATGTGGCCCATCTTTTTTTAGTTTCGTTTTGGTAATAAATCCTTTTTGTTTTAATATTTGCACGGCATCTTTAACAGTGCCTAAAGCGACACCAGTCATCGCAGATATGATCTTTCTGGTTGTAAATTTGCTTTTTTGGACACGAAGGAATTGTAACACTTTAACCTGTTTTTCAGTTAATCGAATTTCTGGTATCAGCTTGACGGGCTCATCAACTGACTGGGCAAGTGACTGTTTGTCAGACTGGTTGACTGACTGGCTATATGGTTGGCTAACTGACTGGTCATCCAACTGTCCAACTGACTGTCCAACTGACTGTCCAACTGACTGTCCAACTGACTGTCCAACTGACTGTCCAACTGAGTAAGTGACTGGATTTTTTTCAAGTGACTGACTATCTGACTGGTCGTCTGGATGGCTAACTGAATGGGTAACTGACTGGCTTTCTGTCTGGTGTTTTTTATTATCTTGAGCATATTCAGCGGCCTTGAGTTTTCCCTCCCTTACAGCGCCGGCAGCTCGATTAACAAGGTGCTCCAAACTCTCAGAGGCATTACGATGGACTTCTTCCAGCCAACTACGTTTCTTGTTCTTCTTATCCGTCATGTTTTGCCTTTTGAGGCCATACGCTATCAAGAATAACCAATAATTCTCTTGCTAATTCCTTATATGCCTTTGCTCCAGCAGCAGTCGGGCGAAAGCGGCAGAGTGTCTTGTCAGCAAGCTCCGCCTGTTGAAAAGCTGTATTGATTGGTATTGCAGTTCCGAAAACTTCGTCCTCGCCAAAAGTTTTTTTTATCTGTTGTAATATAGCGGTAGATGCTAATGTTCGTCTATCAACCTTTGTAATTAATAGACGTAATAGCTTGAGATCTGGATTTGCCTTCTCTTGTATGTCATTAATAAATGAAACAGCTTTTACTAATCCCTCCAAGCTAAATTTTGATCCAGCATCATTTGGAACAATTACAAAATCACTCATATAAAGACTGATTGCTACAACAAGTCCTAATGTAGGTGGATTGTCTACTAAAGTTATATCATACTTATCTTTAGCGTAATTTCTGATTTTATCTTTGAAAAGATATAAGCTAATAGGAAATGCTTTTGCTAATGAAATTTCTAAAGCAGAAACCATTTCATTATTTGGTAGGCAAGATACATTTGAATATTTTGTAAAATGGATACAATAATCAACAGGAATATCATCGTTAATAAGTTCATACATAGAATTTGTGTAATCTATGCCATCTAAAAGTATCTTGGAGGAATTACACTGACTGTCATTGTCAATGACAAGAACTTTTTTTCCCAATTTTCCAAGGATATGAGCTAGATTGCAGGCTGTCGTTGATTTTCCAGTGCCTCCCTTATTGTTTATTATTGAAATTATGATACCGCTCATCAGACCTCCGTGAATATCCGCCCTCCATGGCATGGTAGTTGACCAACACCATTGTGGTTAATCAGAGTATAACTGTGAATCAATTACCACAATTTTATAATCAATGTCAACATAATAATTGGGCAATAATGTAAATCAGGATGGGAATCAATTTAAACATCAACTTGATGATCATAATCGTTAACAAACATTATGCTCTCGAAAAAAAACCCCGCCCGGGAAGATAACTTCCCGGCGGGGTGAATAAGCTCAATAATTTAATCAGTTACTTCATCAACTGGCCGATTGCGGCCATCAGCGAGACGCTGGCAATGGCGATGCCCACCAGCCAGATGATCATCTTGGCAAACATGGCTGACATCTTCTCGGTCAGCCGTAGTTCCAGGGAGGCTAATTCATCCTTGGTAGCCAGTGTGGTCATGGTGGCCCGCATCTCGGCCATTTCGGTCCGCAATTCCGCCATTTCAGACCGCATCTCGGTCCGTAATTCAGCCATTTCGGTCCGCATTTCGGTCCGGACTGCAACGATCTCTCCCCGCAATACTTCCCGGGTTTCCACCAGTTCGGTGCGTAAACCGGCCAGATCAGCCTTAGTAGCCAACTGGGCGGTCTGCATGTTGGCAATGATCCGAACAAGCGCCTTGCCTTGCTCGGAGCTGAATCCTACGGCCTGCAATTCTTCTACCGCTTCAAAATCCAGCTTCGGCATAGCCATTCTCCTTAACTCCTTATTTTCTAAAGGTTTTAGAAGCGACTGTCAAGCCGTTTCTCCGGTGCGCCGCCTCGCCGGCGGCCCTGGGTGGCCAGCACGTCAGCCCAATCCCAGGACTTTTGCCCTGCCGGGCGCTGAGGTATTTTGATCCGCACCCGGCGGCCTTCCTTGACCAGGCGTTCCGTCAGCCTAACCGCGGCTTTGAGGCCCGTCTTGGACTCGTCGTTATCGGCCCAGACGGTTACCCGCTTGACTACCGGCGGCAGCTTCACCTTCTCCAGCAGGCAGGCCGTGGTGGTGGCCCAGCAGATATCCCCGGTGGCGGTCATCACCGCCAATGCCGTCTCGATGCCTTCGGCCAAGCCCAGGGAAGGCCCCGCCGGACCGAGGCGGACCGCAGCGCCGGCAAGATTGAGGCCGCCTGGCACCGGCATGGTCTTTTTGGGCGCAGGCACCGGGGCCTTATGGCCGTCCCGGGTCAGATAAATCCGGTGCAGGGTAATGCCCTGCCTTTCCGGAGACAGGAACAGGGCCAGCAGGACGGGAAACCGTCCCACCTCGCCGCCTTCCTCATAATAAGGCAGGTCCGGGTGCAGCCTTACACCGGGCACGTCAAAGACCGTGATGCCCCGGCTGGCCAGATAC
>VGNY01000172.1 GCA_016865895.1 Chloroflexota bacterium
GGGCTGAGAGGATCTGTGGTGTTCCTGCAGAGACCATAGAGGCATTTGCGAGACTATATGCCAAGAGCAGACCAGTCAACCTGAACGTATCCTTGTCAATTGGCCGTCAGTTCTGGGGCGAGAATCCATGTAGGGCAGCCATGTACCTGCAGGCATTAACTGGCAACACTTGTGTCCCTGGAGGAACCGCAGGTGCCGAAACAGGTGAATGGCCAGGGCAACTGCGATATCCAGTCCCACGTGTAGACACGCAGCGAAAAGCAGGAACATATAGGGCGCCAGTCCTACTGAATGGATTTAAGTGGGCAAAAGCCATTGATATGAGAGAAAGACTGGATAAAGGGGAAATCAGCAAGGCAGATTATAACAATATGATTGGCAATGCGGCATCAAACCCATGTCCTAATATTCAGATGGTCATTATGGAGTCTAATAATCCAGTGAACAGTCTCCCTGACATCAACTGCACCATCAGAGCATTGAATAAAGTTGACTTTGTTCTGATTTCCTCACAGTACACTGATTTAGCTACGTCAAGGTATGCAGATATACTTTTACCACAGATTTACATGACATTTGAAGGCGGAGATGTCCTGGGCTTCTGGCGTCCAATTAGTTACGGAACGAACCCCGGCAATATGTTCGTCTATCGTCAAAAGTGTATAGACCCGCCTGGGGAAGTCAAACCCAACGGGTGGGTCTGGACGCAGATAGCCAGAAGACTGGGTATCGCTGAGATGTACAATCCGCGCATGGTTAATGTACATGATGAGGATTGGCAACAAGCGACAGAAAGCTTGCACCGAGAAGCTTATGAAAGATGGTCGGCAAGGGAAGACATTGCACACTTGAATCCTCCAAGCTGGGCGGAGTTTCTGAAGAAGCCTGTCTTTCGATGGGAAATTAAGGAACCAAATTATCCTTTCAAAAGGGATTTGGAAAGAGGGGAGAATCCATTCAGAGGGACAGGCTCGGGTAAGATAGAATTTTACTCGAAGTTCTTGGCTAAGGGCAAGGACTACCTAACGGAGTCTGTTCCCGGAACTGGCAGGTGTTATGGCCCGGGCAATCTACCGCCCATGGCAAGTATGACAATGGGAGGCAAGGGTACCTTTTATGGCAGAGACGCGGAGAAGTATCCTTTGCTAATGTCGTCACCTCATTCCTTCTATAGGGTACACTCATTCTTAGACAATCAACCCTGGTTATCTGATGACTGCTACCGACATGCGGTCTGGATCAATATATCAGATGCCCGATCTCGTGGAATTATTGATAACAATCTGGTCAAGGTTCATAATGACCAGGGGCAGATGATACTGCCTGCGTATGTGACGGGGAGGGTCGTCCCAGGGACTGTTTTCATTTTTCATGGCAGTTGGTACAAGCCAGACGCAAATAATATAGATAGGAGAGGTGCTCCTAACCTCTTGATCCACAATGAGGATTTGCCTCAGACTATTGTTGGTATGTTCCCATGTAAGGCTCTGGTTCAGATTGAGAAGTGGGAGGCGACATGATTACTCAACACGGTTTCTTTTTCGACCAAAGTCGATGTACAGGTTGCCATACCTGTGCTGTTGCTTGCAAAAGCTGGCACGGATTCTCTCCAGGACCGGTGAAATATCTGCGAATATACGAATATGAGAAGGGCAGCTTTTCCAATGTCCGTGTTCACTTCCAGTGGCTTGTGTGCTACCATTGTGAGGAACCGTTATGTGTTAGAAATTGTCCCCGCGATGCTCTATACAAGGAGACTATTTACGGTGCAGTACTCATAGCCTCCGAGAAGTGCGACGGATGTCGAATCTGTTACGATGTTTGTCCATACGGATCTCCTGCTTTTGAGAGCGATGAGTCTGGGGTGAAAGCACAAAAATGCAATATGTGCATAGACCGCCTCCAATTGGATTTAAAACCAATATGTGTGTTGGCTTGTCCTAACAGAGCGCTTGACTTTGGGCACTTGAGAAATCTTGTGATCAGGTATGGAGACATAAGGGACCTGGAGGACATGCCTTCTAGCAAAAGCACGAAACCTTCTGTTGTTTTTAAGGAGCATGCCAAGAAACGACAACTTGTTCCTTATGATGTTGAAAAGGCTCTAACGTTGATGATGAAAAGAGATCCATTACCCGACATCTTTAATTCAATAGTGGACGTTCTTGAGGTACCTGAAGGAGTTATAAGCCGCAACAGGCTAGTAGTTAAGCATAAATCGGGGGACGAGCTTATGCGGTTTACGCGGAATGACGAAGGATAAAGACTCGTGAAAGCCTGGATTCCGATGGGAGGTAAACAATCTAACGGATTCTCAGTCCAACATGCTGTATTGTGAATAAGGGCGTTTTGTTTTTGTTGTCCATCGCGACACTGAGTTCTTTGATCCAATGGATGGCCTACATTTGTAGACCATTTATATCACTTTTATTCTCTGAACTCGAAGGGCGTAAGAGTGACAAGAAGAAGCAGATTCTAATCATGTCAACTGAAGTGTTAAAAAAATGAGGTAATATCTGGAGTCCTCTTTAATGGTTATGTCAGGAAGGGGATACTCAAGGCAATATGCAAGAGCTTGCGAAGCCCGTAAGATTGATTCAGAAAAAAGCCTATGAGGCTCTTTTAAGAGAAAGAAGAGGTAGAGAAGGCCTTGGCATTTTTGTCCATGGAAAATCAAGCCTTAAAAAAAAACATGGCGTGGGGGTTTCAGGGTCGTCGAGAGGAATTCGGTTGGAGGCGAAGCAGAAGGGAGGAACCAATGGAACGACGTTATGTGAACATAAAGCTGGAGAAAGCCACACGAGAAGAAATTCTTAATCTCCAGTTCAGGCGACTAAAGGAGTTGTTAGAAAGAGCTTATCATACCAACAGCTTTTACAGAGATCTTTACAGAAAACATAATGTTACTCCTGATGATATCAACTCATTAGGAGATTTCCGACGCAAGATTCCCTATATCACCAAGAAGGACTTATTAAAAGATCAGGATCAGTTTCCACCCTATGGTTCTCGATTAGGTATCCCTAAGAATGAAGTGGCACTATCCAGCCTAACCAGTGGTACGTCTGGCATTGGCCAAGAAGTCCATCCAGCATCGAGTTTCGATGTTGAGGCTTCTTCTACCGGCTTCATTTGGCAATGTCGATGGGC
>VGNY01000173.1 GCA_016865895.1 Chloroflexota bacterium
GTTTCTGAGCCAAACCGGTGCCAGAGTATGCCCACAAAAATGTCCCACTCTTCTGGCGGTAATTGTTGGAGAATCAACCTCTGAGGTATACCCACGTCAGGAGCGACATGGGTTTCCCAACGCAGCAACTCAAGCGCCAACCCCAGCCGGTCAGCCAGACTCCGGTTAAGTTCCTCTACCACCCGCGCCAAGCGGTTGCGTTCCTCTAGCACGTCACCAGGGGAGGCAACAAAGATGCGCACCTTGGTGCGGGTGCGCGTGGAATCCTGTACTGGTATTGAGTGGACCGGAATAATTGGCTGCTGTTTGGTATACGACACCTGAGTAAATGTTCCCCAAACCTGCCAGGTCTGGGAGATGTTTCATCTATTCCTTAGCCAGTGCCAGAAGAGCCAGCCGCTGCTCAAGATCAGCAACAAAGCCAACCACTTAGGGCTGAGTACTCTTTCAGAATATCAGCCACCAAGTCTCTGATGGATAGCGGCAGCAAGTACTTGACCAGCCGCGCATGGTGAAATCTCTTCGCTTATGCCCAGTTGGTTGATTTTTGGAACGATGAAGACAGTTTTTGCCAGATCACCACATCAATCAGCAGTCTGAAACAGCTTGGGGGCGTATTTTTCTAGCTCTGTTAAGTCTGCTTTAGCCTGAGCTAAATCTGCAACTGCTTGTTCGAACTTTTTTCCCAGATTAATCATCCTATCGTTATCAGGTTCCGAGAGCGGTGCTACGGCAGCCTTCTTGCGTAGAACCCTCAAGTCCGTATCGAACGACTCCGCCTGCGAACTTGCATCCCACCACTTATACCATGCGTTGTTATAACTCTGCCAAAACTCGGCTATGTTGATCCTTGATAGGGATAGGCTACTGCTTGGGGGTGGCAATGGCTGTGTCAACTCTCCCCTCTTAATATTATCCTCTGTGCCCAATACTTCATCTATTGTGTATACTCTATTATTTGGATCTTGTGCTCTGGTGAGGAATACACGCAATAGCTGCTCAACATCTGATAGTTTCTTCAGTATTTCAGCTTGGGTTTGTTTTTGGCTATCAGCAAACAAAGTGATAGACTGCTTCCATAGAGATCCTGCTTCTTTGTTTTCAAAAGTAAGAGCGATTTTGAATTTCTGATCCGCTAATTCCACCACTCTACCTACAAATTGCTTTGCTTCATCTCCACCAACGCCAGCTACCAAAGGTAATAACGCGTTCTCGACTTGAGTTTTTGAGGCTAACGGCAAGTCTTCTATCTTGGTCTTATCCAGGTATTTCCAATCGAATCTCCTCATAGCTTCAGCAATATCGAGTTGAGGTAGTCTGGCATGTTCTTCGTGCTCCCAGAAGCTTTGTAACTCTTTTGTGGCTGCATCCAAGGCAGCGATGTAAAGTGGAGTAGGGGGAAACGCTTCTCTCCACATCTTTCCGAGAACCTCTTTTGCCTTGTCCGAGGCTATAGTCCAGGCGTATTTGGTAAGTATTTCACCAATAGGCATTATTGTGTCTCCTTTCTTTTGTTTATTATTTATGCTATTTAAGTAATCCATTATGCAATCTTTTATGACGGAGGGGAGGCGAATTCTTGCAGGAGAGGAAACTTTTATATCTGTCATAAAATGACTCCCTTCCCTCTCAGCCGATCGATAATATTAGCGTCAATATTAACATCTACAGATTTACTATCCTTTGTTGGTGCTATTTCTTCCGCGACCAAAGCCTTTATCGTTGCTTTTTCTTCCTCAGTATCTAAAAGTTTAAGCACCTCTTCATGAATCTCCTTGCCCCGCTTCTGCCAGCATCGGCTGCAGTCTTCCATGTTCTCAGGCTGACCTTCCGAATACTTGCATTCGGCATCTAGTTTCCCACACACTTTTTGCAGAAGCCCAGGATGATATCCTACTCGTTCTAAGACGGCCTGAGGTTTTTCTTTGCAAACAAATCGAGGTGTACGGTACTCGCCTGCATAAACGCCTGCACATTCACCCATCACCAGCGCTTGCGCATCGCCTGGGGTCAGTGCATCTATAGTGTATTCTGTAATCCCCTCCCCAATTGTTCCTCCTCCACTCCATAGATCCACGGAGTCCTGACCCTGGGTCTTGCGAAGCTCTCTTGTTTTAGGGCCTTCGTACGGCTCTCTCACTTCAAACACACATTTTATCTGCAGATGCCTATCCTCCGGCATTGGCACCCGCAGAGGTATCTGTGCAGCAAAGCGCTTTACTACCTCATCCGCTACTTGCTGCCCCTCTATTATGAAAACAAAGGACGCTGTTTCCGACGGGTGTTGCAATGCCGCCCAACAACGAACGAACTTCTCTATGCTTGCCTCCATATAACTAGTCTTGGCTAACTCGCATGACTGAAGCAGTTCTTCCCAAGTATCCGATATTTCAAGCTCGATTGCGAACCGTTTCCCCAATTCGCCTAGGGTATCTGCGAGTTCGCTTGAATGTCCATCGACGACTTGACTAATACTGTACCCCAGATAGCCTCTATGTTCATATTGGTTTTTCAAACGTCCCAGATCTACTATTATACTCTTGCTTACCTGATCTATAGACAAATCCGAGCAAAGCAAATATTCTGTAATCCGTCCTAACCACGACCAATCTGACTGCTTATCCCTGAGCGAGGCCTCTTGTGCTCTTTCAGATGCGTACTTTACGAACCAACAGGCAAACCACTTCTGCAGTCTCTTCCCTGAAATGGTTCCTCCCATCTCCTGTCCGCTTGCTGGAATCAAAGCGTATCGCTCTTTTTGTGTTGCCTCCGGGTGCAAAGCGTATACCAGGGTTGAAGTCTTGCCAACCTTATATGGACCAATGAGTCGAAAACTATTTGGTACCCTATTGGGGTCTAGGAGCTTTCGTATCGTTTCTATTGCCCCTTTGCGTGAATCGTGGGCGCCAAAGAATTCCCATGTCCCTGCTCTCCAATGTGGTAGATCGGAGCTGGAAAAGTGTGATCGTTTGCTATCTACTTTACTCATTGTTCGCTCCCTGTCCTTCATGCTTTGTCATCTGTAAACTATGCAGATATAACCAAAGAAAGCCAACCCGAAGACGTAAATCAGAACACATGTTCCGAATAGACACCCCATCGCTATTGCGATCAAGAATTTCCTTAGTCAAAAGTGCTTCGAAAAGGT
>VGNY01000174.1 GCA_016865895.1 Chloroflexota bacterium
TATACTGGCACTCTCACCAGCGCTGACTTGACTGGCAATCGCACCTATACTTTGCCAGATGCCACCGGCAATTTCTGCTTGGATACCGGCAACTGTGCTGGTCAGGGAGCAAACTTAGGCGGTTCGGGCACGGCGAATTATTTAGCCCGTTGGCAAAGCCAGTATGCCCTCGAGAATAGCAGTCTCTATGATAATGGTAATGTGGGCATTGGCACGACCAATCCTACTACCAAACTCTATGTTTCCGGCACGGGCACGATCACCGGCGCAACGGCTTTAGGTTCAACTCTAGGAGTAAGCGGCGCCACTACTCTTTCTTCGACTTTGGATGTAACCGGCGCCAGCGTGCTTCACTCGACTCTAAATGTGACCGACGCCACCATTCTCTCCTCCACCTTAGGCGTCACCAGCAACACCACTATCGGCGGCAATCTCCAAGTCAGCGGCACGGGGACAAGTTATATTGTGGGGGGAAATGTGGGAATAGGCACCACAAGCCCGGCGCAGAAGTTGCATGTGGAAGGACAGTGTGTTGCTGAAGATTCACTGATACCTACTCTGAAATCTTCAGCTAATTTGAAATTCGAAATTTTCAATTTTCAATCAAATTCTAATGATTTAATCTTAAAACAAATAAAGAATATTGAGGCTGGCGATCAAGTCCTCTCCCTGAATGAACATGCCGGCCAATTTGAGTGGCAGAAGGTGGAGAAAACCCTGGATATGGGAGTACGGGAAGTCTACGAATTAATCACCGAATCAGGAAAAAGAATCGAAACAACCGGCAATCACCCTTACTTAGCGAGAAGACTTTTTAGTGGGAAATTTAGCAAGGAAGATAAAAGTCAAGAGAATCACGACCAAAGCTACTCCCCAACCGATATTTATCTTAGCCGCCAAATCGGTAAGATCAATCATAGTTTCTCTAAAATATCCTCTAGTCTAACTGCTAACGTTATCGACACTATACCAAGCAATAGGGAAAGTGTCAAGACGGAAAATTCGCTCACCGTCAGCGGAAGAATAAGGAGACCCGATCCAACATTAGTTAACACGGCCGAGAGTACTTTAAGCTGGGAGGGGCGAAACGCGATTGAAAAGCCCATTAACGAAAGTGTAGAAGAAAGCAAAAATATTGTTAATAGACTTGCTAAGAGTAAGTGGATAAAAGTCGCCTATCTTAAGGTCGGTGATGAAATCGCCACCCTGGATGGTTGGGAGAAAGTCGTCTCTCTTAAAATCACCGGCCGCAAGCATGTTTATGATCTCCAGATTGCCAACACCCATAACTTTGTGGCCAACGGCATCGTTGCCCATAATACCTACATAAGTAGTAATGTAGGGATTGGGACGACGAGCCCCTCCTATCAATTACAGTTATCCGCCGATTCTGCCGCCAAACCCACCTCCAGCACCTGGACAATCGCCTCTGACATCAGAATCAAAGATGTGGTCGGCCCTTATAATCGTGGTTTGGCAGAAATCTTGCAAATCAACCCCATTCTTTACACCTACAAAGAAAACAATGCCCTGGGAATCATTGACCCAGGCCAGCACATCGGCATTGCCGCCCAGGAAGTGCAAAAGGTGATTCCCGAAGCCATCGCCACTGATTCAGGCGGCTATCTTCACTTCACCGCCGACCCCTTGAACTGGGCGATGGTTAACGCCATCAAGGAGCAACAGGAACAAATAGCGTCGCTATCAGGGCAATTAGCCACGGCGAACGAGGCTATCACTTCTTTGTCAAAGGCCAACTTGAGTGAGCAAGAAATTATTGTCTCTGACCTCAACGGCCCGATTAAAATCGGCGACCCGATTACTTCAAGCGAGATTCCAGGAGTGGGGATGAAGTCAACCAGAGCCGGACCGATTGTGGGAAAAGCGCTTGAACCCTTCGACCCTGCTACCGGTAAAGGAGAAATTATTGAATGCCCTAATGATTATAACAATAATAATAATTATAAATGCGGTAAAATCATGGCCTTTGTCAATGTCTCCTGGTTTGATCCGGGGGTGTTTCTTACTTCAACGGGAGGCCTTCAAATTGAAAAATTCGAAGCACGAAGCACGAAATCCGAAATGGTTCGACAAGCTCACCATCCCGAGCAAAGCCGAGGGACAAATTCAAATGTTCAAAATTCAAATGACCAAAATGTTCCCGATTTAGAAAATTCGAATTTAGATATTGTTTCGAATTTCGAATTTCGAATTTCGAATTTAAAGACCGGAGAGATTATCGACCGAATCGGCGCTTTTTCCGAAGCCGCTATTGCCAACCTGCAGACTGGAATCGCCGAAACTCGGCAATTAATTGCCGGAACTGCTAATGTGGAAGAAAAAATTGTCTCGCCGGTGGTGGAAACGGGAACGATTAGATCTGGCTTTGGAGACCTTGTTATCTCGTTAGATCGTTATCCCGCTAACCAAGATAGCGAGTCTAGCGAGATAGCGAGCTCCTCTGCCTTTGGTAAGCTCTTAGTGAAAGGCGTTAATAACGAAGTCGTCGCCTCGATTGATGCGGAAGGGAACGCCCGCCTTGCCGGAGACCTGCAGGCGAGGCAGGCCAGCTTCGCGGGCCAAGTTACTGTTAACAAGTTGGAAAGTGAGCGGGTTACGAGTGACGAGTTAGTTTCGGAAACGGCTACTATCACGGGTACCCTCTACGCCAATAAAATCGAAAGTGAGGAAATCTCTGCCCTGACCGGCAAATTTGGCGAGATCCTCGCGAGAATGGAAAAGGTAGAGAGTCAAGCCTTGCCCCCAGACCAATCCCTAACTCCTAACTTAATCCCCACCCCAACACCAGAACCAACCGCTTCCTCAAGTGCTCTCCTCGCCGAAGTGGACGCCTTCGTTAAAGAACTCCTCGCAAGCCAAGCTGAGCTTGGCTGGGCCCAGGCCGCCAGCGTCTCGGCCGATCTAAAAATCGCGGACAATATAACAGTTAACAGCGAACAGCTTGCCTCGACGATAGGCGGGTTAACAGTTAACAATAAACTATCAGTTCTTGGCTCAACTTCACTTGCGGATACGACTATTGCCGGCAATCTCCTGGTTGACGGCACTCTGTCTCTGTCTGCTAACTCTATCGCCTCTCTTGGGCCCCTCTATCTTTCTT
The DNA here is from genome assembly GCA_016865895.1 of Chloroflexota bacterium. GTDB lineage: Bacteria > Chloroflexota > Dehalococcoidia > GIF9 > UBA5629 > VGNY01. The sequence continues at coordinate 3,122 of VGNY01000174.1, forward strand.
CCGCCGAAGGCATCGACTTT
>VGNY01000175.1 GCA_016865895.1 Chloroflexota bacterium
GGATAATGGTTTCCGCAATAGCAGGACGGATATTAGTATTACCAATTACAGTAACAGTCTGTGCGGACGGAGTATTCGTTGGAACAGGGGGTACTGCCCATGCCAAAAACGGTATTAAGGATAGTAGTGCTATATATTTCATGGTGCCTCATGGTAAGAAAGTACGCCACTAACTAGAACAGCCCTCATCCATTTTGATAGACCATAATCCCAAATATCCGTGCCACCGTCAGTAGGATTGACACGGTATTGCGAACTGGAACCTGCTGGCACACCGCCAGAACATGTTCCAACACGCAATAGCTTAATAGGGGCCGTCATATTAACATTGAAGGTTGTAGTAGGGTTATCCATATCAAGGTTAGCATAGACTGTTACTTCACGGTAACTAGAAACTGCGGCAATAGCCTCAACAGTAGCCGTATCTAATCTGAATGACAGGATACCAAATCTAACATCCGCCGATTCATAATCGTCTGGGTTATTAACATGACCAGCTATTGGGCCAGCTAATACTGTATCAGAATCGTCCATTATACAAAATGTGAATACTGTTGATGTAGGTATAGATACCTGTTCTGCCCCAGAGTCCAATAAGTTGATAACGAATACAGGATTCTCATTCGTATGGATAGTAGGGTAAAAGCGTTCAAGTAATGGCGCACCATTGGAGGTACACCATCTATCCCTATCAATATCATAATATGAGTGTACTATACGCATACCAATCCTCCGTTACAGATACAATATACTATAGATTGTCTGACTAGTCAAGCTCTGGTAAATATGCTGGTTTATTTGTCTCAATTGGGGCATACGGTGTATCCCCGAACAGCTTGAAGTCCCAATCAATGACTAGTGCTGAATGGAGGATACGGGTTTCACAGGCACGGTAATAGATCCGTATTTCTTTATCGGGTATTGGTTCGGGGTAGAAGTAAACAGCAGTATAATCCAATGGAGGAGTTGTGGCGAAGTAACTCTCGTCAATAAACGCCTCTGGCCCGATAACGATTGTGGGGATATTAGTAGGTGCTACCTCATCATAGACCAATGACCACACGAAGTTTGTTGTCAGGTATGCAACGGTTATATTCCCCCCATATCCACCACTGAAATCTGCCCACGGAAAGACTTCCGACCGTGGTAGAGCGTCTTCCGGTACACCGCCGTGTGTTACGTCCCACCCATAAGTCTGTGCCTGATTCTCCCCATAGTACAACTGCTCGTATGTCCTCTGATAAGAAGATAACACATAATTAGTTCTGGCAGGGTATGTGTATGGACTGCGACTTTCTGTCGCCACGTAGATACGCATTCTGCCTATATACCCATTAGTATATGCAGCAAGGGGTATAGTCGGGCTGAATTGTTTGCGACTGTTTTGATACTCACCACAATACGCTCTTGTGTAATCCACAATCCATATGTAATTAGTCGTTGTCGAAAATTCGTTCGTAGTAGTCGAAGATACGTTCGTAGTAATAGACACAAACACCCTGCTTATATCTGGATTTGTTTCCCATCCTGATGGTTCTATGGTCATATAAGAGTCTTCGAAAGTGGCGACACGAGACGCCTCTTTAGCCATAACGCCAACAACCGTATTAATTTCTACATGATTCGTAGTACCAACAAGTTGTGCAGGGATCGAAGCATAACCAATTGCTACATCACTACCCCAAAGAAAGTAGGCGGGATTAGTGGTGAGGCCCGAAAACACGGTATTCGTGCCTGTTACAGGAAAGTCAAACTGCACAGTACGAAACATATCCATACCAAGGTTGCGTATCTGGTTAAGATTCTTGGTTTCAATATAGCGTTTTCCTGTACCAACCGGGGTTGCCAATGTACCTCCCGGTTTCTCCACATCAAGTAACCAATAAGGTTGATCGCCATACCCTGCGTATGCCCACCAACTATTATTAGTACCGCCTATCAATGAACCCCAGAAATCATAATCAGGTGGGTTACCCAATTTGTTATACAACGGCATGTTCGTGCCACCATGATATGTCAACGTCATATTAGTGGTTGTGATTAATGGAACTACTGTTACGGAGTCATGCCATGCTATGACTACCGAACCTGTCTGCCCCTCATCGTGGTGCATAGGTGTATAAACGCCTGCTGGTGTAGAGGACGTAGTAGACCAACCCCACCAGTGGTCCCATAGGTGCCATGTCTGCCACTTTCCATAAAAGTAAACAGGATACCACCAATTAGCTTCACCAGTAACATTAGTGTAGTTTTCCCCAAACCCTAAAGAAGTATTCCAATATAGGATAGTACCGTTTGGTCGCCCTTCATCAGCCCAATTCGGGCCTGTAGTGCCATCCTGCGACACAATGTACAGGTTAGTATGTTCGGCGTAGACCTGGTTTGTTGTTATGGAGATATTACTAGTAATAACATATACAGGCATATACTTATCAGCAAGTGCAATCCCATTTATCCTGATCTTCTCAGGAGTATTAGCCCGAACATCCATCCAGTATTTTGGGCCGGATACCGGATTAATTACCGTATTAGTTACTAACCGCCATGATTGATTCGTATAGACAAGACTATACGCCATATCCAGCCCGCCATCTGCCCAAGTATCCCCATCTAGGTAGATGACATCGGCACTCATTATAGCGGCACGCATATCAGACGCAGCTATCTCTAAATCACTAGCCTTAGCGTATGCAGTAACGATATTAGTCTCTGGAGTTGCCCAGTCAGTTACCCATTTGCGTTCAACGCCAGCGGCAATACAAGCGGCTATATCCTCCGCCCGTACATCCTGTATATATTGCCTATCGTACCATAATAAACCACTTATGATACATGTGGTACTTACAAATACACCTAATGCGTATTGTTTCAATGTCATATACGAACACCGAGTTGGGGAATTGAACGATAGTCCATATCAATAGACCAAGTAGTAGAATCCTTTACGGCATGATACAGTAGTATCTTAACAAGCGTATCATCATTTTGAGGAGATTGATCTGTAACATCCGCTATAGAAGTACCTATAACTAAAGTTGCTGTCCCGTAGTCTAAATTAAC
>VGNY01000176.1 GCA_016865895.1 Chloroflexota bacterium
AACTGGAAGCCACCAATAGGAACAGTCCATGTAGCGCCGCCCGTGCCAGCAGTAGTGATTGGCTTGTCATCGTCTCCATCAGTTAGTGATGTTAGATATAAGTCCTGAAACGTACCACCTGTCTTTTCGGCCACCTGCACATTGACCGAAGCCTCGTCTATTGTGGGGATTATCACAATTAGCGTATCGAAAGCCCTACCCAGGTCAACCTCAGCGCTTACTGTGCCATCCTTCTCTATGACTGCATCCTTCCATTCACCTTGTATCATCGGCGCACCCCACAGACACGGAATGTTCTATTGGACGCTTGATTTTGGCTGGATAACAGCTTAATAAACTGGAAGCCACCCAACGGGACAACCCATGTTATTCCGCCTGTGCCCGATGTAGTTATTGGTTGCTTGTCATCGCCGTCATTGGTGGATGTGATGTATAAATCTTGAAACGTCCCTCCTGTCTTTTCGGCAACTCGGACGCTAACCGAAGCTGCTGTTATTGTGGGTATAACTACCAGTAGCGTGTCATACGCTCTCCCTAAATTAACCTCTGCCGATAGAGTGGCACTTGTGCCCACAGTTATCACACAGTTCTTCCATTCACCTTGTATCATGTTTCACCCCCTTTACACACACACTAGAGGCTACTTAGAGCCTACGAATCTCTCATAAAGCTCCATGTGTTCTAGCTTTAGCCTTTTTTGCTTGTCTAGTTCCCCGAAGGCATTAACGATAATATCAGTAGCCTTTTCGCCAAATGCGATGTCCTTATCCACCTTTGTATCTTCCCAGAACACCCTGTCATCCTCGAATCTGAATTTTAGTGCCTTGTGTTCATCTTCAGAGAAGCTAAGGTCCTCCTTCATCTTCCGCACAATTTTCAATGTAGTGAAGTCGCTCTCCTGTGGCAGAATACTTAGTAGTACCAGCCTGTCGCCTACCGATAATTTCATAAAGCCTCCTAAAGTTTATGGGGTGATTAAAAATCACCCCATAAAGCCTTTGCGCTATGCGCCTGTGTCGGTCAGCATAACGTAGTAGCTGGTGCTACCTATCTTGCATCTCAGAGCATGTGTAGCAGCAGCCGCCGTATTTGCTTGAAACACCTTACCACTTGCAGCAGTTACGCCTGCCAGTGTAAACAGGAATCCGTTAGTGTCAAACGTAGCTGCGGCAGCACCGTTGACACTTAGGTACATCAAGCTGGTTGCTGTACCAGTGACTGCATTTGTGCCCAAGTTAAGCTCTATCTCCAACGGTGCATACGTGCCAGATGAAGTACCTGCGGATAGTGTCATCTCTACGCAGAGCGCAGAACCTAGCCCTGTCGTCCTGCCCGAAGCGCCATAGGTGACTTCGGCCTTGAGTGCATTAGACCACCCACCAAGTGCCACGTTGGCAGTCATGAAAGCCCTAACTCGCCCGCCTACCTGCCCTGCGCCTGTTAGTGTGGTATAAAACAATGCAGGCTCAAAGCTAGTGCCTGTGTTGGTGGATGCACAGCTAGTATAGACTTGTATCGCCTTCTCTGTGTAGAGAAGCGCTAGAGCAGCGCTTGATGTGCCGTATTCGGCAGTTGCCCCTTTGTAGAATTTTAGTTTTCTGTAAACACGAATCTCTTGACTCATCTTCTTCCCCCTCTTTAATTTTTAGTCTTGACGGCTGTGAGTTCAGCCAGCTTTTCTAAGCTCATGGCGCACGGTGGCGAGTGCTGCGCATCCCATTTGAAGTCTGTCATGTCAATCTGGTCAGCGCTTGTCTTAAACTCTCTCCACTGGTCGCCGTAATGATACGTGAGGTATTCTAGTATCGGTTTTGGTGTGGGGTATTCCGCATCGCCTAGTTTCACCTTATCAAAGCTCTCGAAGAACTTCATAGGGAAGGCGTGCGCTACCACCTCGGCATCTTCGAAGATTGAACTTCCGGGTACATGCTCCCACACGTGATACCATAACCAGTCCTCGTTGTGTTCGCAGAACTTCAAGTCAAGCATAACATTGTTCTGATATAGTGCTAATAACTGCTTCCGCTCGCCTGTGTTCTGTTGAACTGTTAAGTAACCGCATCCATAGAGGTCGGCTATTAGGTCGGGCATCCTGTCATCAGGTATGTCCTCTTTGAAACACCTTATATCTATATCGTGGTCATAGATGTTGAATCCGCCATCTCGCACAGCACTAAGTAGTGTTCCTGAATCCACCCAGCACCTATCTGTGTATGCACTCAAAACCGCCGTGGTTGCGCTGAGTGCCTCTCTGGCAACTTTGGGGTCTAGTATGCCACCCTTGCGCTTTTCCTTAGCCTCTAGTTGGCGGTTGTGGTTTATGACATCCACAATGGTATAGACCTTTTCTCCTATATGTCCCAACATGATTGAGGTGTCCATGTGAACTTTGTAGCCACACTGTTTCGCCTTTTCGCAGAATTCCCAATCCTCGGAGAAAAACATGGGAGTCCCCGCCTGCGAGTTGTGTGTCACAAAGACGAACCACGGATAACACTCACACCATGAGCCTTTATGAAGGAGCGGAAGGTTTAACTTCTCCACCATATCTGTCAAGAGCTGCCTTGTGAATCCCATGAAGCCCGTTGCCAGCCATTTTATTTCGTGCACCTGGCCGTCAACCTGAATCCCGCCGTGTTCATGGAGACCGTAAGACGATAACTGTGTCCCTGTCCTGGTGGGATAACCCCCGCCTACAAGGTGATAACCAGACTTCATGTCCTCGTAGAGCTTTTCAATATGCTCAGGGGTGAAAACAATATCATCATCAATGAAGATAGCGTAATCGCCCCAAAGGGGGTTGCGATAAAACTCATACGCAGAAACACACCGCAAGCGGTCTATCCACGCATCGCCCGCCTTTGGCATATAGAGAAAACGGTTGCCTATTTTCTGGTGCAGCAGTTCGATTGATTGCTCAACCGCAGGGTGAACGCCTCGATGGGAACAACACAGAATAGTAAACTCTCTAGCCATACACTCCTAACTCAGCACACGAACCTTGTTGCCGTGCTTCTTGATTAGCTTCTGGACAATACGGTCTGGAAG
>VGNY01000177.1 GCA_016865895.1 Chloroflexota bacterium
TACAGAAACTGTGGATGCCGTAATTGACTCTCGGCAAGGCAAAAAGTATCTCAGTCCCCAGGTAAAATGGCATACTAACCTGGTTGTCCCTGGATTTGAAGGTTCAGGCGGTACCTACTATTATGGCTATCAGCTTGAACCGTCGGGGCATTCCAAAACCCAGGTTGAAATTCACATTTCACCGGGTGCACAACAGCAAAAGGGACTGGTACGAGTCTACGACCTTACCGGAATAGGCCAAATTCCCCCACGGCCAACCCCATACAAGTATTTTTGGTACGAGCCATCAGAACTGAACTGGTTAAATAGCCTTAATTACACGCTCAGCACTGCACGCATGCTTGGTGAGCTGCGCACAGGTGTGGGAATGGATGACTATATTGTCTTTGATGCTAATGGAATAATGGAATTCGGGATATTCGCCACTACCTGGCATGGATATGCCATAACCAGCGTTCGACTGACTTGGGTAGATGAAATAATCGGCAAAAAGACAGTCACCAAGGAAAGGCAGGTTCCGTACCAGGTCCCCTACCAGGTTGAGAAACAGAAAACAGTCACCAAAACACAAAAAGTACCTATTTGGACAGCTATTCTTGGGAGGTAGCGGTCTTCAGCCCATGTGCTTTCAGTTTGATAAGCAGTTTGTTATCTAGATTGTCACTGCGAGTCCCGATGCATCGGGACGTGGCAATCTCAGAGAATTAAAGAAGTCCATCTACCCTTTCTTACCGAGAAAGGGATTCAGCTCAAACAACTTATTTATATTCGACAGGCCCGTGCTATTGGCGAGCGTTGAATTTGATAACCCGGTCGTAAAGTAGTTCCGTATATGCTGGCCCCACCCTGGTAGCTGGTTCCAAGTATGCTCTGAACCCGATAAAAGCGGGCTCATTAAGCTGAACTCCATGCGCTTTTGGTCCGGTTGGTACTGCCACACAGGTCTTTTCAGAACCGCAACTACGCACGAACTTACAGACGTAAAGATATTTAGCCAATGGATTCCCAGGTAGATATGGTTCAGCACTACCAGCATACTCGGTGCTATAGATGCCGACTACTCCGTTCCAACCAGTTTCACCATAGAAGTTGCAATTTGCGTAGGTAGCCTTACCGGTGGCGGCATGATTAACACCATAGACAATGACAAACTCATCTGGGTTATCACCCAGTGTAAGGGTATCACTGCGCAGGTAAACAGTATCACGGCTTTCGCCAGCCACGTACGTCTCTGTCTGCACTGCATCGTAAGACTCAGATAGCCAGACATATGTTCCAAGCTCTTTCGCTGAAAGGCTGCTGTGTTTTGTAAGGATAGCCTTACGCAGTTCCTCAAGTGCAGGCTGCAAATCTATCTCGGTTTTACCCGTTCCCCTGACACGCAACTCCGGCGATGGAAATGGGTCAAGTTTTTCCTGTGATTTAGGTGTTACCCGGAGGGCTAATGTTATGGCATTTACATATTCCTGGCCTGCCTTTTCATCGGCAAAGAGCGCCATGCGCTGCCCAAATACAATCGTGTCAAACTCGGGGCCTGTACCCAGCTTGACCATTGAACTTGGAACTACATACGTATTAATGATATCCGCCGGGTATCCCGCTGATGCGGCAGCACTGCGTACACGCTGGTCAGTACCTTTGTCAGCCGTGATGATTATGATAGTGTCCTGGTTGAATGGGTTACCTTTTGCCCCATTGGGAGTACCGGAAGTTTTAATGGTGAGGTTATTAAGAGGGTCATTATAGCTGGTCCAGACCCATTTTCGCTGTTTTTCCTTCTCATAATATTTATAAAAGATAAAGCCGCAGTAGCTGAAATAAATGCATTCTGGAGGGGTCTTGGTGACTATCACCAACGCCTCATCGGGATTTAATTGCCATCCCTGTATCAGCCCAGGAGTACCATATAAAAAGCTTTCTATTTTCTCTTGAGCATTAGGCAGCGCACTTATATCCTTTATCTCAATATTCTCTGGAATAGCACCAAACACCCCTCTATAGGGCGCGCCGGCATTATTGCCGGCGGCATTGGCCAGTTTCCCGGCTTCATATAATTTGATTAAATCTACATGGATAAATGGCGCCAGTTTCAAAGTGAAACCGCCCTTATCTAATGAAGAGCGGAAAGCGTCAATATCGCCGCTTGACACCTTGGTGGTTTGCCCCGGGGCGGCACAGGACAGCATTGCGGATATGAGGACTAAGGAAACAATTGAAACTAGGGTAACCAACAATAATCGTCGCATTTGCTTTACTCTCCTTCTGCATGTTCTCTATATTTCCAATCACCTTATTATGTTGCTATTTTAACTTCAGGCTATCTGCTCAGTCAACTCGATAGCGTCTTGACTTTCGTCACGCCGTCGCTTATTGTAGAGTTGTGTACCGATTCGGGAGTTATAGCTTGAGATGAGAAAAATTGATAGCTTCATCCTGGAACTTATTTATCTGGCGGTAGGTTCTGCAGCATTAGGAACAGTATTAGCTTTCATTGTCGTCTTTGCCTGCCAGCATTTTGGCATCGATATATATAGTAACTTATGGATACTTCTCATACCTGTTACCCTAGCGATTCTCTTAAACATCTGTTTTATTGAATTGTACCGAAAGTACAAGAAGAAATAACTATTAACCTAGGTTAGTTTTTGGGGCAGGTCTCTAATCCTATTCGAAAGGATATTGCTTCCCCTTTTCTTTTCCTATTGCCTGCAGCATCTCTAGTTCATCGGAGAAAACGGCGGAAGCTTCACCAGGCGATTTTTTAACCATGGAAATCGAACCTGTGGGGCACGTAGACACGCAAAGCCCACAGCCGATGCACCTTTCCCTGTTGATGACGGTAAGGTCGTTTTTAAAGTGAACGGCACCTACCTGACATCGCTCCACGCAGGTGCCGCAGGTGGTACAGGTATCAACGTCTTTTGTGGCATAGTAGTTTGACCTGGCTATGAATCCCGGACTATCGTATTTTGTTATGCTGGCCAAAGCCTTACAACAACAGC
>VGNY01000178.1 GCA_016865895.1 Chloroflexota bacterium
GGTGTTCGACCACCCGCCAGGGTGCAGCCCATCACCCAGGTGTAGGACCGCTTCATTTCGACACTTCCTGTTGTGGAACGTCATTTTCCCTAGCTATGGCCCAGCTATGAATGCTGTAAAACTCGAGTCTGTTGAAATAATAGCACTTATGCCCCCTTCACACAATGAATTTTTGGGACCTAAAATTGAAAGGCACAGAAATCTGGGTGTTAAGCAGCTAAAGGACACTTTACATCGCCTTGTTCACCAGCCTAACTTTGCTCCAAGAAGCAGCCAAAATGCTCATACACCATTACCCCCCTTTGCCACACCCCGAGCCAATGCACTAACCCCTTAGCAACTTCAGGAACTCCTCATCCGTCAGGTCAGCTTGCTTCAGGATTCTACTTAAGGTCTTTTCCGGAAGGTCTTTGTTGTGAACGGGCACAGTTACCCTGAGTTCAGGTCTGACTTTGTGACGCAGTTGAGCGTGGCTTCCTTTCTGGTGGTGTATGTAAAACCGCCTCTCACCAGAGCTTGTAAAGCTTCACTCCCCTTGATACTCGGCAGAGCTGGTATACTATACGCGCACTGCTATCCGTTCCACAGAAGGTTCCTTATCCTCGGGAATCGGCTCTCCCTCCTTGAGCGCGCTCTCCAGATAACATCTTATGGCGTCTTCCGCCATTGCCTTTGCCTCTTCCAATGTCTGACCAAAGGTGCATATCTCAGGGATTGCCGGCACGACAACGTCGTAGCCACCTTCTTGAACAGGCTCAAATATAACCGTATAGTTATAGACTTTCATCTTCCTGTCAACATCCCCGTGTCCATTATATCATACCTTCCAACTCCGCCACCCATGACCGTCGTCTCTCTGCCAATCCTGTCTCTGCCTGACTGAGCCCAACAGCAATTAGCGGCGACAGAGCATTGTCTACCAGGAATTTCACGGCGCTGGTACCAGTGGCAATTCTCGCTCACGTACAGCCTCAGCGGCGTAACGCAAGGCCTCGCGTATATCTTCTGCTTGCAGGTCTGTATAGGCTTTCAAAATCTCGGACTCCGTCATCCCTTCAGCCACCATGCCCACAATTGCAGCCACAGGGATGCGCAAGCCCCGTATACAAGGCACACCCCCCATCTGGTTGGGGTTAACTGTAATCCGATTAAATTTCAATATCATCACCTCCCAGGTGTCACACATTTGCTGGACACTTGAGGCTCAAAGAAACTATAACGTTTATCGTCTAGCATGTCAATTCAGAGGGGCACTGAAGCTTAATGATTACCCTGGCATTTCCGTCAAGGAATTTGAGACATTCTCATTTACCCGGCTTTATTGCATGGACTTTGACGCTTCTGATTGAGCTGCCGAGTTTTTTCAAATCTGCCCGCGGTATACCTGAATCATTGACCAGCGCCTGTATTGTGGGGTCGTTTGGCGCATAATTCGTGGCAAAAGATGTTTCGTCGATTATGCTGACCTGTTTGAATCCAGCAGCCTTGACAGCCCCAACATATTCGTCCTTCAACGTGGCACCGGCCAGACAGCCAATATAAGCCGCCACAGAGTTCTTCACCGACTCCGGGAGTTCATCAATCAGGACTATGTCGGAGACCATCAACCGTCCGCCGGGCTTCAACACTCTGAATGCTTCCTGAAACACCCTCTCCTTATCCGGTGATAGGTTGATGACGCAATTGGAGATGATTATATCCGCATGGTTATCGGCTACCGGTAGGTTCTCGATTTCGCCCAGCCTGAACTCCACATTCTGGTAGTTACCTCTTCTGGCGTTGTCTCTGGCTTTCTCCACCATCTCCGGAGTCATATCCACGCCGATGACCTTACCGGTTTTGCCCACTTGATTGGCGGCGAGGAAGCAATCAAAGCCGGCACCTGAGCCGAGGTCGAGGACAACCTCGCCTTCTTTCAAGGAAGCCAGGGCTACCGGATTGCCGCAGCCGAGGCCGAGGTTAGCGCCTTCGGGGACTGACTGCAAATCCTCATCGGTGTAGCCTATCTTCTTGCTGAGGTCTGCGGCCAAGTTGGTTGTGCCGCAGCATGGATTTTGTGGCGCACAGCAGGAACTCTCTGCCTTAGCCACGCGGGCATAGCCCTCACGGACAACCTTTTTAACTTCCTCTTTCTTCATTTATTCTTACCTCCTTTTCTGCTTAAACCTATCTGCCGTGATTTGCTGCCCAAACTGGGCAGTAATGCCATCTATCAGTGTCCGCCCGGGCAATAGGGGGGTGGGGGGGAGGGGGTGGAGTTGTTTGGTTGTAGTGGCAGGATTGGTTCCATTACCACAAATTCGCCGCTGAGCTCACCAAGAGCCACTGTATAAGTCCCAGGTGAATCCGTAGGCACCTTGAATACCAGCATATACTCAGCCCCAGCAGCTATAATCACCCTCTCCGTTTGGTTAATGCGACCATTTAGCTTCAGCTCAGCAGTATAGGTGCCTTGAGTGCCGCCGGTATTTGCTACTTTGGCAGTGATAACCACTTTCTCTCCGATGTTAACTGCGGTTGGGACGACCTCCAACTCGGAAATTTGAAAAACCGCTGGTAAAGGCACTTGTACTTCCAAGGTCGAATTTCGGTCCCCGATGCCGATTTTGTAAACCCCGGTCTTGTGTTTGACAAGCGAGAATTCTACTACCTCGGTGGCACCGGGACTAAGCGTAACAGTTTTTCTATCCTGTGCCACCCCGTTAACCATCAATGGCACATTATACGTCTCCACCCTAGCGTTACCGTTTCTTAACTCAGCTCTGACGGTAGCTTTTTCGCCAACCATAACCTTTGGTGGCATAATGTCTAGCGATAGCACTTCGAAGCTGTGTGGAGCCTGCTGGCAAGCCAACAGAAAAATCGGCATAGCTATACAGGCCAGCAAGAGCATTATGCCCACAGGTTTTTTATTTACGGTCTTTATATCCAATCTCATTCAAGCTGTTATTCGGGCAAATTTTTGG
>VGNY01000179.1 GCA_016865895.1 Chloroflexota bacterium
AACATACATTTCCTTCCAGTGGTAAAGCAGACTGGCACAGATATTGTATTTACGGCAGATCTGGGCGGCACTGCTTTCACCGCTTAACAGTTCTTCTACTACCTGGCGTTTAAATTCTAAGCCGAATATTCTCTTGTTCCTCATAGCAGAGTCCTTTCTCCTTTCAATTGTACTCTGACCCTGCCAGACCTTTCTAATTCTCCTAACCTGAAGTGTCCAGCCTCAGGGGTTCACTCCACTATTGTCTTCACGAAGAGTGTTTGTAGGGAATGAGCACTTTGTGAAATATTTTCCAAATTCAAAATTAAGTAACGGCAGGATTGTTACTTGTAATGGGGGTATACTTGCCTAATTTATATTCCCATTCGTCGTGAGTAAGCGATGCACATTATTTGCTCTCAATACTCTGCTTATGTGGGTGCTTGTCCCTGGGCAAAGCGTGTCATAAATTCCTGGTGGAGCACATGGTTTGAGGCGATGATTTCTTGAGTTCGAAAAGTTGCTGGTTTGCCTTGCCAGTCGGTGACTTCACCGCCGGCTTCTCTAATCAACAGGAGCCCACTGGCGGTGTCCCAAGGGAAGAGATAGCGATGAAAGTAAAGGTTAACCCGCCCGCAGGCGACATAGGCTAATCCCAAAGATGACGACCCCATAGCCCTCAAGCAATGTACTCCGCCCCAGAGTTTATTGGCTACGTCGAGCATCTCTTCGCCTCGCTCATGGCTGTAGCCGAGGTCGAATCCTACAAGAGAGTCCTGAAGTGAGTCCTTTGTGGAAACTTGAATCACTGAGTCGTTGAGGTAAGAGCCTCTGTTCTTCTCGGCTCGAAAAAGTTCTCTTCTTATGGGGTCGTAGGTTATCCCAAGCAGGATATCTTCATCTTTGACCAGAGCGATATTGACGCAGAAAAAGGGGATGCCGAAAGTATAGTTATTTGTGCCATCCAATGGGTCAACTATCCATGTGTAATCGGTGAGCGGAACTGATGAGTTCGATTCTTCGGAGAGAATACTGCAATCCGGATACTCGCCTTTCAATAACTCCAGTATGAGTTTTTCAGACAAGATGTCGGCATCGGTAACCAGGTTGCCCTTGCTTTTGTGTTTTACCTGTCTTTGAGAGCCAAAGTGGGACAGGATGATGTTACCAGCTTCTTCGGCTGCTGCGATGGCTACTTGAAGGGCACTTCTGCCGCTTCTGGCTGTGGGCAAGTTGTTCATAGTCAAGTTTTCAAACTGCTGGTGGCAGAAGCCCCATCTTTTCTTTGACTTCAACCAGGGTCTCTCTGGCGATTGCCTGAGCCCGGCGAGCTCCTTCAGCAAGCACCTCAGCCACATGTTTCGGTTTGGCGGCAAATGAAGCCCTCTTTTCTCGGAAAGCTGCCAGTTTTGAGTTTATCCCTTCAGTTAGTAACTTTTTACAATCAACACAACCGATGCCGGCCGAACGGCACTGGACAGCAATCTCATCCACACGCTCCGGGTTGAAGAAGCCGTGGAGACTGAAGACATTGCACACTTCGGGATGACCTGGGTCAGAGCGATATTTCCGTGCTGGGTCAGTAACGGCAGTCATCACCAGCTTCGATGTCTCTTCAGGTGTGGCTGCCAGTTCAATGTAGTTATCATAGCTCTTGCCCATCTTCTGTGAGCCGTTCAACCCCAACACCATGGGGAAAGAGGTGAGCTTGGCTTGTGGCTCAGGAAAAGTAGAGCCAAAAAGTGAATTAAAGCGGCGAGCTATCTCCCGTGCCAGCTCGAGATGGGGCAGTTGGTCCTCACCTACAGGCACCACTTCTGCCTTATAGAGCACGATATCTGCGGTCATAAGCACTGGATAGCCCACCAGTCCGTAGTTAACATTATGGGGCTGCATCCGTGCCTTCTCTTTAAAAGTAGGTACACGCAGTAGCCAGCCAAGTGGTGTGACCATGCTAAGCAAGGTATGGAGTTCCATCACTTCAGGAACATGCGATTGCACAAAAAGGATGCTTTTTTGCGGGTCAAGGCCGGCAGCTAACCAGTCGAGCATCATCTCGTGGATATCTTGCTGCAGCTTGTCTGTGTTCTCTAGTGTGGTCAGCGCGTGGATATCCACTATGCAATAGATACAATCGTAGTCCTTTTGAAGGGCGACGTAATTTTGAATGGCGCCGAGATAGTTACCGATATGCTGTCTGCCGGTTGGCCGGGCGCCAGAGAAAACACGCTGTTTCATATCCCAAGAAGTTTAACACAAAGAACGCCTAGCTACAAACGAAGCTTTGAGGAGGTTTAATCGTTACCGCGAGGAGCCCTTCCACGGAAGGGCAACGCGGCCATCACACTACTTCTTTTGTCATTGCGAGCGAAGCGACATGGTAATCTCAGCCCAAGGCAGACGTTGGTGCAAGACAGAGATTGCCACGTCCTTGTGCGGAAGGACTCGCAATGACAGAGTGGACAAAGAGGCTGTCCGAAAACTCCAACTGACAATCTGCCTCTCCCGCTTCGTGGGAAAATTATAACTTTTCGATGATATATACTAAACATGTAGCCCCGAGGCTTTAGCCTCGGGAGCCCGACCCTTAAGGGTCGGGGCTACATTTTCGGACAGGCTACAAGGTTAAAACCTCGGGGGCTACATGTAGGATTCTTCGCTATGCTCAGAATGACAAACGGGGTGGGTTACATACTTTCGGGGGCGGTCATGCCCATCAGGTGAAGAGTCCTGGCTAGCACGATTTGGGCTGCTTTGACTAGCTTGAGCCTGGCCCGGGTCAACTCCTGATTTTTGGAAACAACACGGCATTGCTTATAAAAACTGTGAAAGACTGTAGCTAAATCCTGAGCATAATAAGGCAGATGATGAGGCTCCAGAGTATCGGCAACTAATTCTACTATCTCAGGCAGCAAAAGCATTCGCCGTATCAAAGTCAATTCTGGCTCGGTGACGAGCAA
>VGNY01000180.1 GCA_016865895.1 Chloroflexota bacterium
CAGGAAAGGTGAGAAGCCACGCTGTAACAATTTGTTTAGTAACACCCCACCTGACTGCGGAAAACCGGCGGGTGGCCCCAACTCCCATGATAGCAGTATTAATAGTATGTGTGGTGCTCAAGGGTATGCCCAGAAAAGAAGCCATAAGAATGACAAGGCTGGCTGAGCTTTCGGCGGCGAAGCCGTTGACCGGTTCAAGCTTGGTAAGGCGGAAGCCCATAGTCCTGATAATGCGCCAGCCGCCAAACATGGTTCCCAACCCCATTACCACCCCGCAGAGGAGGATAACCCACAGGGGCACCTGGAACTGGGGTAGCACCCCACCGAGGAAAAGTGCCAAGGCGAAAACCCCCATAAATTTCTGGCCGTCATTACTACCATGGCTGAAAGCCATGAGAGCGGCGGAAAGTATTTGAAGCTGTCCAAAAAGTGAGTTGACGAAGGTACGTCCAACACGACGGAACAACCAGTAAATGGCGACCATCACCACGAGACCACCAAGAAAACCTAGGAAAGTGGAGAATCCGAGACCCATGAAGACCTTCCTCCATCCTTCCCAGAGCAACACGGAGGGGCCGGCGGCGGCCAATCCGGCTCCCGTCAGCCCGGCCACCAGCGCATGACTTTCACTGGTAGGAATACCCCATCGCCAAGCTACAAGGCTCCAAACGACAATGCTTAACATAGCTGCTCCAACCGTGGGCAACCCGATCACCCCCGGTTCGACAATGCCTTTGCCGATGGTGAAAGCCACGGCGGTGCCGGTAACCAGCACCCCGGCAACGTTTAGCAGCGCTGCCATGACCACGGCACGCAAAGGAGAAAGGACGCGGGTAGATACTACCGTGGCAATAGCGTTGGGGGCATCCGTAAAACCGTTAACGAACTCGGCTGCTAAGACCAATAGCAATACTATAACCAGAGACTCACTCATAATTGGAGCCCCCAGATGGTTTAAAGACTAGATTTTGCACCTAACAGCCTCTTATATGCCTCTTGATATTTCTTACCAGTCTCTGCGATTACTTCGGGGGGTAGTTCCGGTGCTGGGGGATTTTTATCCCAATTAATCCCTTCCAGGTAGTCCCTTACATATTGTTTGTCAAAGCTGGGCTGCGGCTTTCCTGGTTCATATTCTTCTTTCGACCAGAACCGTGATGAATCCGGGGTAAGGAGCTCATCTATCAGGACAACCTCTCCCTTATATAACCCGAACTCGAATTTAGTATCAGCGATAATTATACCCTTGTCCTCAGCGTATCCAGATGCCTTCAGATAGATGCTGATGGATACCCCTCGGAGTCTTGCGGCAAGCTCTTCCCCCACCAGATTCTGAAGCTCGTTAAAGGTTATGTTGACATCGTGGCCGGTTTCGACTTTGGTTGATGGGGTAAAAATAGGCTCTGCCAGTTTCGCTGACTCCAGAAGCCCGGCAGGAAGCTTCATTCCAGCTACCGATCCATAGCTCTGGTACTCCTTCCAGGCCGAGCCCGAGAGATATCCCCTCACGATGCACTCCACGGGGAGCGGTTTGGCTTTCTTGACCAGCATTGCCCGACCTTCTATCAGCTCTCTTTCTTCCTTGGGCAAATGGGGCGTTTCCCCAATCAAGACATGATTTGAGATGATGTCTTTGGTAAAACCGAACCAGAAAAGGGAGAGCGCGTTAAGGATTTTGCCCTTTTGGGGTATACCATTGGGAAGAACTACATCAAAAGCGGAAATCCGGTCAGTGGCAATGATAATTAGGTGGTGCTCTCCCAACTCGTAAATGTCCCTCACCTTCCCTCTTTTTAGGAGCTTCAGGCTTTTCAAATTGGTGTTCAATACAAGCTCTTTCAAGGTCTTCCACCTCCTTTATTTTACATTCCTGCGTTCATTTGATGCACTTCCCAGTTTTCATTAGCCCATAGTTCGATGACCCGAACCTTAGAATCCCACGACTCCACATATTGACACTACTACAAGCCAGTGATAAAATACGAACTACAACATACGAATAGATATTCGTATTATAGCTAGGGAGTTGCAATGTGTCAAGAATATCGGGAGGGGCCAGTTGAAGAAACAAGGGTGGACATTTCTCACCAACCACGGGCGAGTGCTTGTTTACCTGGCAAAGCAACCGCAAACCACAACCCGTGAGATTGCCCAAGAAGTGGGCGTTACCGAACGGGCGATCCAGAAAGTGATTTTTGACCTTGAGGCAGACGGGTACATCATCCGGCACAGGGAAGGCAGAAGCAATCGTTATACGCTCCATCCAGAGCTGCCGATGCGACACCATATGGAACGGGAATATTCGGCAGGTAACCTGCTTCTAGCACTGGGATGCGACCTGAAGAAACTGGCTCGGCAATTGCAGGACAACGGTACAATTAACGGCAAAAGTTAGAGGTCACATCTGACGAAGCTGCTCGAACTGCCGATACTCAAATTTTTGGCGCACCTGATTGCAGAAAGAAGACCGATGTCACTGGAGAAAAGGCATAGGAAGCCTAAGATAGTGCTATCAAGAAAGAGGCATAGAAGGAAAACTACCATGCGGACATAAAATCTGGATAGTTACCATCGTTGGGGCTCTTGACTGATGGGATAACGAGGATTGTCAGATAATCAACATAAGGCAGACCTAGAAAGGAAGAGAGGAGACTGATATGGGAGTGCAGACAAAAATGTGGTTACTGGTTGTGCTGATGTTCGGTATTCTCTATGGTCTCATTACCGGCATCGGAAGCTATATGGGCGCGGGCAGCGCCAGTAGCTATATCATTCTGGCGATCCTGTTCGTGGGATTACAGTACCTGATTGGCCCTTCCCTGGTTTCAATGATGATGAGGGTGAAGTGGGTCTCGGAAAAGGAAGAACCGGAATTACATCGAATGGTGGCGGAGCTCGCCCA
>VGNY01000181.1 GCA_016865895.1 Chloroflexota bacterium
AACATACATTTCCTTCCAGTGGTAAAGCAGACTGGCACAGATATTGTATTTACGGCAGATCTGGGCGGCACTGCTTTCACCGCTTAACAGTTCTTCTACTACCTGGCGTTTAAATTCTAAGCCGAATATTCTCTTGTTCCTCATAGCAGAGTCCTTTCTCCTTTCAATTGTACTCTGACCCTGCCAGACCTTTCTAATATTCCAAACCTAAAGTGTCCAGCCTCAGGGGTTCACTCCAGCTTCAACCGGAGGCTGTCCCCAGTTACCCGACCAAAATTTGTTCTAATCACTCCAAAGAAGGATGACCTACACTCAAAAATGTCCCTTCTAGGGCAACAGGACTGATAGAAATCACATCGTGCGAAACAGGGATGAGACACTATAGCATAAAAAAGAAGAGAGCGAGGAGCTGTCTCTGTGAGGGGCTCTCTTCTAGCATAGCAGACCTATGTTGTCCTACAGCCCCTTCAGATTACTAGGTTGGCCTGAAATACACGGCAGTCTTCATACTATTCTGTAGACTGGGCATTGGAAATAACCTCCTCATACCCAGGCGCTCAGTTCAGAATCAGTCCAGTTTTGGCTGGAATTTCAGGAGAAGGCCTCTAACGTGAGCTGTTTAGGTGTCTTATCTAGTAAAGTCGTAGGCTCGTGCCGAGTTTTTCGGACAGCTGCTTCAGATCGTGAGCAACATAGAGGAAAGCCATCCAAGACCACTTGCCCCATCTGCGAATCCCTTCCGCTTTTATCTTGTCGATAGCCGCCCTGCCTTCCCTTAGCTGCTCGCCGTAAAACAGCTTGCCGAAAACGTCGACGGACCACGCGTCAATTGGGAATCCACCGTGTGGATTGAGGATATCAGCTGAGTAGTCGCCGATACCTGGAAGTTCGAGTAGTTTTCGCTTCGCCTCTTCAGGTGAAAACTGCTTTAGTTCTTCGAGCGTTGGAAAGCCACCACTTCCGAGAACCCTGGCGAGTTGAACCAAATATTTTGCCCTGTATCCCAACTTGCACAGCCGGCTGAGCTCGTTAGGGCTAAGCTCAGCTAATCTCTCTGCCAACGGCCAGACACAAACCCTCTTGCCATCAAACTCTGCGAGTTCCCCGTAATTTTTTATTAGACAGTTCATCATTTCCTCGCTTCTTTTCAACGGAGCCATCTGGAGCGAGATAGCAAAGGTCGCCATAGCAAACAGGTGGGCGAAGCCCGTGTCGTGCATTCCATAAAGATCACCAAGCGTGTGCTTGAGTATGGGGTCTTTTCTCGCCATACTGTAGAACTCCGTGAGGTCCTCATCTGCGGCCAGCTTGGTAGCCAGCAAGTTCTTAATCACATTCTTCTGGGTAGATTTTGGAATGTCCTTGAGAAAAACGTCTATCAGAATCGATGGCTGTTCTGTGCTGCCTACAGAGCGGAGCTTCAGACCTGTGAGTAGGTTTGCGATGTGAAGTGCTGTCCACAGGATCCCTCCTTTGTAAATCTCGAAAGGTGTGAATAATGGCCAGCCGGCAGGCTTCCGGACAGTCAGCTCAAAGTCGTACGGCACTTTAGGACTAAGGTAGAATGCGAATCGCTTGGTCATTCTCATCATATCTATGATATGACTTTCTGGATCATATCCTCATTGCTGACAGATCCTTCAGTGACACTCATTTCCATTTGGCAAGGTCAGCGTTTCCAAAGATAGCGAAATGTTCAGTAAGTAAACTGCTCACAGATAAGTGCAGGAATAGTCCAATGGTGAGCAAACAAATAACCCGTCAGAAAAATGATCAGTCATAAAGAGCAATTCCTGTTCCAACTCCTTGTCTGATAAGAACAGGGACTTACGTATGTCCTCAAGAATCAATCCAGAAGCACGTGGAATATGCAATACAGTGAACATCTTTTTTCAAAAAGAGTTGGGCAGCAGCCGCAGATCACCGGTAGCATATCATACCTGTGTCCAAAAGTCAGCTTGTACTTTATATCGATTAGTGATTCCTCGGGCTATGCTGGATGGCTATGAAGTCAATGTATGAACAACGTAGTGCAGTACACATGAGTCTATAGTCCGCATACATGGTGAATGGAGCAATGCTACTCTCCGCATTGGAAGACACAAAGCAAAATTGCATCAATATAAACTCAGTCCATTGCCATTGCTTAGAGAATAGACAACAGCCAAAAAGCGGTTGTTTGAGGCGCTGGAGAGGACCTTTTGCGTTACATTCAGCAGCACTAGCATGGACGAAGACAACTAGAAGATACATTGATAATTGAGAGTTTTTCAATCTACAGTGTGCTTTGGGGCTAGAGGTGCGTTGTAGCACAACATAAGTTTTTGCTTCATAGATAAGAATTGCACATTCGTCAGAATCGTGCAACTACAATTCAACACATCACATTGAGTACTATATCTTGTGATTTTCCATTGAGGGTACTTCCAACTTGGGTTTCGGTATACTACAATAAGATAGATATTATCTAAACCTCGAAGACCGACGGCTTAGGGTGGCTTTATGAAACCTGAGGAAAGGGCAAGGCAGGAAATTGACCGG
The DNA here is from genome assembly GCA_016865895.1 of Chloroflexota bacterium. Classification (GTDB taxonomy): domain Bacteria; phylum Chloroflexota; class Dehalococcoidia; order GIF9; family UBA5629; genus VGNY01. The sequence continues at coordinate 2,542 of VGNY01000181.1, forward strand.
CGACTGGAAGCTGCCGGGTGGACGGTTCAGGAACGAGAACAACTGAATCTAAGAGCCTCGCTGGGGGTGGCTGTGTGCGACCTCTCATTGAAAACCGGACCAGCCGACTACGTGCTCTTCATTGATGCAAAGCCTGTCGGCGTTATCGAGGCCAAGCCTTTCGGTACCACTTTAAGCGGCGTAGCCGAACAGTCTGGCTCGAGTTTTACAGCATTCATAGCTGGGCCATAGCTAGGGAAAATGACGTTCCACAACAGGAAGTGTCGAAATGAAGCGGTCCTACACCTGGGTGATGGGCTGCACCCTGGCGGGTGGTCGAACACC
>VGNY01000182.1 GCA_016865895.1 Chloroflexota bacterium
GGAATCGAACCCCGAAGTATGCTTACTTGCTCGCGAGGTTTTCATCCTCGCCTCGCAAGAGCGCAACTACGGGGCAAGCCATTTGCCCCTCTATCTACCAATCTCGCCTGTGGGCAGAGAAGGAGTCGAACCTTCCACCTCTTCTTTATCAGAGAAGCGTTCTACCGATGAACTATCTGCCCCACGAGATATTATATAACATTTTCTACCAAAAAAACCTGGTATTTACCAGGTTTTTTCACCTCTTGGTCCATCTAATCCTAGCTTTCGCCTTTTCAATACTATTCGTATACGGCTCAAGCTGCGATCTTGGACGGACTCCAGTCGCTTCGCCACAAAAAAAGCGGCTTTGCTCCTTGCGCAACCAAGAAGTGGTAGGAACGCTTAGCGTCCCATTATCCAGCTAAGCTGGATAGGAACGATGCCCCATTTTAGCTATTGTTGGGGCGAAAAGAGGGGCGTGATCCCCTCTCCTATTGTCATCTCCTTTAGAAAGGAGGTGATCCATCCACACCTTCCAGTACGGATACCTTGTTACGACTTGTCCCTCATCACTGAGCTCAGCTTAACCCTCCGAATCGGAGGGCTTCGGCTACTCCCAGCTTTGCTGGACTGACGGGCAGTGTGTGCAAGACCTGAGAACGTATTCACCGCGGCTTGCTGATCCGCGATTACTACCAAGTCCGGGTTCATGAGGGCGAATTGCAGCCCTCAATCCCAACTGAGGACGAATTTAAGGGTTTAGCTTCCCGTTGCCGGGTCGCAACTCATTGTTATCGTCCATTGTAGTGTGTGTGTGGCCCTGGACATAAGCACCGTGCTGACTTGACATCATCCCCTCCTTCCTTCCCCTGCTAAGCAGGGGACCGTCCCCCGTGATTATTTAACACGGGGCGGGGGTTGCGCTCTATGAGGCACTTAAGCCTACAGCTCACGCCTAGAGCTGACGACAGCCATGCAGCAGCTGATCTCGACCTCCTTACGGACTTATCCCGATTTCTCGGGACTAGAACGTCGAGGTTTCAAGCCCAGGTAAGGTTCTTCGCTTCGTCTCGAATTAAACCACACGCTCCCCTGGTTGTGCAGGTCCCCGCCAATTCCTTTGAGTTTCAGCCTTGCGGCCGTACTCCCCAGGCGGCCCGCTTAATGCGTTAGCTTCGACACCCCCCTCCGAATCGGAGGGGAACATCTAGCGGGCATTGTTTACAGCTTGGACTACAGGGGTCTCTAATCCCTTTCGCTCCCCAAGCTTTCGTTCCTCAGCGTCACCAGTTAGTTAAAGACCTGCCTTCGCCCTTGGTGTTCCTTGCAATCTCAACGGATTTCACCCCTCCACTGCAAGTTCCGGTCTTCCCCCTAACGGTCAAGTCGCCCAATTTTCTGCCCATTTCTCTAGTTAAGCCAGAGGATTTAAGACAAAATTATGGCAACCGCCTACAAAACTCTTTACGCCCAATAAATCCGGATAACGCTTGCCGCCTACGCCTTACCGAGACTTCTGGCACGTAGTTAGTAGCGGCTTATTCCCCCGCCGTTATGGCGGGTAAAAGAAGTTTACAACCCGAAGGCCTTCATCCTTCACGCGGCGTCGCGTCGTCAGGGTTTCCCCCATTGCGAACAATTCCCGATTGCAGCCGTCCGTAGACGTAGGGCCCGTGTCTCAGTGCCCTTGTGGCTGACCGAGCTCTCACTCCAGCTACCCGTCATCGCCTTGGTAGGCCATTACCCCACCAACAAGCTGATAGGACACAGGCTCATCCTTCGGCGACCAGTTACGGTCTTTCCCACGTTCATGTAACTGAACGTGGCTTATCCAGTATTACCTCGCCTTTCGGCGAGCTATTCTCAACCAAAGATTAGATTCCTGCGCGTTACTCACCCGTCCACCTCTCTACGTTCAGTGCTTGCGCATGAGCGTAGCGATCGATTTGCATACCTAAAGCACGCCGCCAGCGTTCATCCTGAGCCAGGATCAAACTCTCAAATACATTCGATTTCACTCAGTATTTGCACTGAGCTTGCCGAATGTGCAAAAAACCATAAAGTAGAGCAAAAGCTCACTTTACGGCCCTGAAGTCAACTTTGTTGTACTTCAAGGTTCCTACCACTTCCTGATTGTCAAGGAGCACCTTAAATATAGCAAAAAGCTTTTCCCTTGTCAATGATCGCGCAATAAAACCGCAAAACAGGTATAATGCTTTCTATGCCATTTATTACTGATGTTATAACTTTCTTCCTCCATATCGACACTCACCTGGGAGAAATTATTAGGCAATATGGGGTTTTTTCTTATGCCATATTATTCTTTATTATATTTATGGAAACCGGTTTCGTCTTTACCCCATTCTTGCCAGGCGATTCACTCCTTTTTGCCGCAGGCGCTTTTGCCGCGATTGGCTCATTTAACATTGCGCTTTTAGCAGTACTCCTTTGGGCGGCCGCGTTTTTAGGCGATACCGCCAATTATTGGATAGGACATTTCTTTGGCCAGAAAATCATTAATAATCCCAAAGTGCCAATTAACCAAGAGCACATAGACAGAACCCAGCAGTTTTATAAAAAACACGGCGGCAAAACCATTTTCTTGGCACGGTTTGTCCCCATTATCAGGACATTTGCCCCCTTTGTGGCCGGCGTAGGAAAAATGGATTATAAGAAATTTGTTTCTTATAATGCCAGTGGCGGGTTTGCCTGGGTATTCGGGTTTACACTCTTGGGGTACTTCTTTGGCAATCTGCCAGGCATCAGAGAAAATTTTTCTCTCGTAATTATCGCTATCGTATTATTGTCTCTTATCCCGATATTTACTGAATTTATCAGGGCAAAATTTAAAAAGTCAGGGCCGGCCACTAGCTGACCGTAAA
>VGNY01000183.1 GCA_016865895.1 Chloroflexota bacterium
TATCGTGAGTTTGAGCGCCTTCAGTCCTGGCGCCGAGTTGAGCGATCAAAGCCTCTTCTATTTCGAGGCGGTGTTTGTTGGCGGCTTCCTCAGCAGCCTTAGCCTCCAGCCAAGCGCGGCTAAGTTCAATCGGTGATGTGTTGTTCATTAATATTCCTCAATTTGTTGTATGTGTCCGTGCAGACCGATTAGCCCGCATCTGGGCGTCGAGTTCAAGTATATGCGATTGAACCCGATTGTATTCTTCCTGAAGACTGTCTACCAGTTTCTCGCGCCGTCGTGTATTCTCACCTATGCACCCCCTGCAGGCGGTGATCTCGCGCCCGATCTGCTCGCGAATGTCAATCAAACGGCGCATTTCCTCTTCAAATTCGTGAATGTCATCGAGCCGCCGCATTAGATAGGTTCCGTCATTTTTCATGGGTGGTAGCCTTAGCCGCGGGCGCCCCAGGCGCGATATCTTTGGCAAGCCGGTGGACTCTGAACGCGCGCTCGCCAAATTCCCGCGCAAGGTATCCAGTGAATATGCAGGCGATAGCGATGAGGTAAACCGATCTGATGTGCAGCCCGATAATCCGACCGAAGTTGAGGTCCTGCATCATCTCGACAAGACGCTTTTCGGACGACACAAGGTTTTTCTTTCTAATCAAGGTCATTGGTCAGACTTCCTTTCCTTACAAAGCGAACGCCCCCCTGAAAGGCAGGTCCGGCAAGTGGCACTACCATTAAGAGATTTCGCTTGCCTGTATCGAAGCAGTTCCACCAGACAATCAGCCAAGTAGGAAAGCGCATCAGTCCAGGCATTAGGACGAGGTTCCTTAGCGCCGACTACTTCAATCCGTAGTCCTGGCTGACGGTTATTATCTGGTTTGCATCGCATCGTATCTATATATAGCGCAAGAGGTGCGCCAACTTTTTGCCCACCTCTCGATAGTTCTGTCTATATTATTGTCTTATAATGAATTAGACTAATACAAAGACCAACTGAATCCCCTCTTTAGTTACCCTTTCTGAAATGAACCAGTCATTTTGAACGGTAAAATCGCTTTAGTTACCCTCTTACCAGTCATTTTGAACGGAAAAAGAGACGATTTCGGGACTTAACCAGTCAAAATGAACGTTTCAGACGCAAAATAGGGTAACTCCAACGCCTTTTGGAGTTACCCCTTGACTAAAATTTAGGTCACAAAAACCCGTTAGTTACCCCCTGCGATTTTCAACCGGTCATTTTGAACGGTTTTTTGGCGTTAGTTACCCATTAACCAGTCATTTTGAACGGTAATATCGCTAAAATCACCCCTTAACCAGTCATTTTGACCGGTTAAATCGTTCAAAAGGTAACTAACGGAAATTTCACCGAATATCGCCCACCCTCCGAACTTGACTTGATTTTGCCACAATTCCACCTAATTTGGATACCCTGAAAGGGCATCGAATCACTCCCAAATTGTGGCACAGCCCTTGCCTGATATAAGAGTATCAAACTATGGAGGTAACTATGATTAAGGTCGTCGGATATGCCCGCGTCTCATCGGACGAGCAAGCAGCCAAAGACCTTTCCATCCCAGCGCAGATCAAAGCCATAAGGCATTTCGTGGACGAAAGCGATGAGATGACGCTGGTCGACATATTCAAGGACGAAGGAATTTCGGCTTATGCTTCCGCTGACAAACGACCCGGTTTTATGGCGATGATCAGCCTGGCGAAGGACAGCGATGTATCCCTGATCCTCGTTCATAAGTTGGATCGCTTCTCCCGCAATCGCGAAGAGTCCATAATCTTCAAGTCCCTGCTTAAGAAACATAGCGTCCAAGTCAAATCCATCACCGAAAACTTCGATCCCGACACACCGTCAGGATTTCTTTTTGAAGGAATTATAGAAGTAATTAACCAGTTCTATTCGATGAACTTAGCGATGGAGACGCGCAAAGGTATGGTCGAAAACGTTCAGCGCGGCTACTGGAACGGCGGTGTTACGCCTTACGGATACGGCAAGGCGGAATTGGAAGGGAAAGGAGATCGGACGCATAAGAAACTGGTCTTGGGCGATCCAGTAGAGGTGGCAACAGTGCGAAGAATCTTCGATCTGGCGGTCAATCACGGACTGGGCGCTAAGACTATTTCGAAGCGACTGAACGAAGATGAAGTCCCTTATCGGAATGGTAAGAAGTGGTGCAAGCAACGTGTCGGCTACATCCTCAACCACCATGTTTATTACGGCGCTGCGGTCTGGAATCGCACCCATACCAAGACCCGCACCTTGAAGCCGGAGGAAGAGTGGATCATCCAGGAAGGCAACCACGAGCCGATTATCTCGAAGGAGATATTTATGAAGCGCAAGCAGATGGGGCAGGAGTCTATCGGGGATCGCTTCCAGTCCAATGCGCACAAGGCGCAGTGGCTGCTGGCAAAGATGATCCGCTGCGGAGAATGCGGCAAGGCCTATGTGGGGGTTCGGCGAAACAAAGTGATGTGGGAAGGCGGAAAGAAAAAGAAACATCTTCTCAACCGCTATGCCTGCTCAGGGCATATCAATCAAGGCAACAGCAAGTGCCGGTCGTTCTATATTGACCAACAGTTCCTTGAGAATGCCGTTGTCTCGCTTGTCAAGAATGAGATCGTCCGTCCGATGCGCCTGCGTGAGATCGAAGATGCGGTGCATAAGCGTTTGAAGCAGATGCAGAGTAGTCGGGACGACACGGAGAAGGCTTACTATGCCCGTCTTCAGGAAATCAACACCGGCATCGACCGCTTCTATGACGCTATTGCGACCGGTCTTGATCCCGATGTCTGCAAGCAGAAGATTGACGAATTACAGCAGCAGAAAGCGTTTCTGGAAGGTGAACTGAGGGATAAG
>VGNY01000184.1 GCA_016865895.1 Chloroflexota bacterium
AGAGAAAGATGCCATCATCGGTGGTGAGGAGAGCGGCGGCTACGGATTCCGTGGTCATGTCCCTGAGCGTGATAGTATAGTTGCCAGCCTCTATTTCCTCGACTTCATGATAAAGACGGGAAAAACGCCGTCACAGCTACTGGATTATCTGTTCAGCAAGGTCGGACCTCATTACTACGACCGCATTGATGTCCACATTTCCTTAAATGAGCGCCAGAAATTCACCGAGAAGGTATCTCACAGCCCCATCAAGTCCATCGCCGGCATAAAGATAGCCAAACTGGACACTACAGACGGCTTTCGTTACATACTGGCCGATGATTCCTGGCTGCTCATCCGTTTCTCTGGCACTGAGCCACTAATCCGCATCTATGCCGAAAGTCACACCCCTGAGCAAGTCCAAAAGCTGCTGGATAGCGGCAAGAAGTTGGTAGGTATCTAGACCATGGCCGATTTAGACGACCTTGAGGTATATAAGCGACTCGACTCTGCCAACATGCTGGAGCACCTTCACAGATTCCCGCAGCAATGCCATGCTGCCTGGCACAAGGCTAATGACTTCAAACTGCCTCGAGATTACACCAGCATAGATAAGGTTGTCATTTTAGGCATGGGTGGCTCGGCTATAGGTGGGGATTTAGTCCGCAGCCTGGTTTCAAGAGTAGGTAAGCCTATTGTCTTAGTCCACCGCGATTACGACCTGCCAGCCTTTGTTGATGACAAAACGCTGGTCATCGCCTCGAGCTATTCGGGAAACACCGAGGAAACGCTTTCTGCCTTCTCCCAATCGCTGGAAAAACGATGCAAAAAGCTGGCCATGACCACCGGCGGCAAGCTAAAGGCGCTGGCTGAGGACGCCAAAGTTCCGGTGTTCCTTATAGACCTCGTTTCCCAGCCTCGAGCCGCCTTGGGCTACAGCTTTATGCCTCTCCTAGCTTTCCTGCAAAAGCTAAATCTCCTCCAAGACAGAACGGCTGAGGTCGAGGCGATGATTCAAGACATCGAGAGGTTGCTGGGAAAACTTAAAGAGACTGCCCCAACCAGCTCAAATCGGGCCAAGCAACTGGCAATCAAACTCCACGGCAAAATAGCCGTGATTTACGGCGCTGGCATACTTTCTGAGGTCGCTCATCGCTGGAAGACGCAGCTCAACGAGAACAGCAAAGTCTGGGCTTTTCATGAGGTATTCCCTGAGCTTAACCACAATGCCGTCGTCGGCTACCAGCTCCCGCAAGAGCTAGCCTCCAAGATACATGTGGTTCTGCTCCGTTGCCCATCCCTCCACCCCCGAACCTTAATCCGCTACCAGGTAACCAGCGAACTCCTGAAGCAAAACAGCATCGGCTATGAGATTTTAGACAGCCAGGGTGAAAATCAGCTCAGCCAGATGATGAGTCTGATTTTCCTCGGTGACTGGGTCAGCTACTACCTGGCAATCCTCAACGAAGTTGACCCCACGCCAGTAAAGGCGATTGACTATCTAAAGAAACGGCTCAGCGAGTCTACCGACAAAACGTAGGGACAGGTCTTCAGACCTGTCCGAGGGCCCACTGGCGGACAGACCCTTCACTGCGCTCATGGCAGGCTCTAAAGGTCTATCCCTACAGTTGAGCAATAACCATTCGTGTCATTGTGAGTAACTCGCCGTTACACAAACCAAGGCAATGTTTGTTATACTTATCATTGCCCAAAGACGATTTACCTCCGGAGGCAAGAGATGGATTTAACACTAATTGAGGCGCACACCATCGGAGACGCCTGGTTTCAGTGCCTTCATAAAGCTCTGCTGGAAGGGAGGACATACCTTATACAGCAAGGCAGCTTTGAGGGCACTCATCGAAAAGAGATACCACTCGTTGCCATCATAATTCGTAATCCCGGCGTCAGGCCATTAAGACCCGATGTGCCGATGGGAGTACCGGCACCCACCACAGATGAGAATATTGAAGACTACATGTCATATTTAATGACTTCGCTAAGGCAGGAAAACGAAGAATACACCTACGGCGAGGACCTGGCTGAGCAGATTGACGAGGTCATCAGGCGATATAAGCTTGGGTTTGATACCAACCAGATGTGTATGACCATTGGCAACCGGGACAGCATATACTTAAAAGACCCGCCGTGTCTCAGGGTACTAGATACCCGAATTCAAGATGGTTGCCTTCACTTCATTATTTACTTCAGGAGCTGGGACTTGTGGGGTGGTTTTCCCACGAACTTAGGGGGCTTACAACTGTTAAAGGAATACATGGCGAAAGAGATTGGTGTCAACGATGGTTGCCTGATAGCCTTCAGCAAAGGACTTCACCTGTACGAACACTGCTGGGACCTGGCAAAAATGGTGCTGCACATGCCCCTATAGTGACCAATTTGACGGACTGTGCAGCAATAAGATAATAGCATTATCTTTCGGTAGAATAACGGCTACTTAAACCTGGTCAATGGAGACAGTAGCTCTTCGTCTTTTCGAAGCTCGATGATGCGGTCACGGAGTAAGGCTGCTTTCTCGAATTCCAGATTCTTGGCGGCTTTTCGCATCTGGGATTCAAGGTCTTTGATGAGACGCATAACCTCTTCTTTGGATATAGGCGTAGGCGTGTAGGCGGCTTTAGCCTCAGCCACTACCTTGACCCGCTCGGTGATGTCTTTAATCGCCTTTTTAATCCCCTGTGGCGTAATGCCATGCTCTTTGTTGTAGGCCTCCTGAATCCGGCGCCGACGTTGCGTCTCCCCCATAGCTTCACGCATGGCTGTAGTTACACCATCAGCATACATGATGACATGACTGTCAGCATGAC
>VGNY01000185.1 GCA_016865895.1 Chloroflexota bacterium
CCCAGATTGACATTTTCACGTATTTGGTTACTGTTCTTTCTTTTAGCACCTGTGTAGGTACTTCGTGGTATTTAGTAACATCTCTATATTTGGTAACGGTTCTGGATTTGGTTATTTCCTCGGGATAGCTTACTTTAATGGTTACCTTGCTCTGACCACCGCCCCAGTAATAGAAGTATGGCCATATACGACAGCGTGAGATGCCATCATCGGGACAAGTAATGGAATAGACATAGGGATAAGAGTAACCGGAGATGTTTATGGAGACCGTAGAATCGGGTTTGTTGACTTCGAAAGTGTGAGACCAACTGCTGATGTTAACATAAGAATCGTAGACCGTTTCTGTTCGTGTTTCGGTTGTGGTGTAGGGTTCGACCTCGGAATAACTCTCGCTTACGGTGTAAGGCTCGCTCTTCATCTCTGTGTCCCAGTATGTTTCTGTTGTTTGCACTGGCACTGTCTTGATGGGCAGAGCGAAAATGATAGCTAAAACAGCTATGGGGGTTAGCCCCCAGACAATGACCTTCCAATTGTTTTTAGTTTGGTTCCCAGTTTTATCTGCCACCTCTAACCTCCTTGCTGCATTGTTCTGAACTTTATTATAGCACGGTTACTTTTCATCATATAGATAAGTCCAAACCGAGGTAATCTTGTCTTGCTATCCACCGCCCCTTGCCACCAACCTGCCGTTCAGTTAGAGGTTTGGTTTTCATTGCGAGGAGTCCTTCCATGGAAGGACGACATGGCAATCTCATTTTACGTCCTGTCATTCTGAGGGAGTCCCGATTTCATCTCGATTTATCGGGAAGAATCTCACATCGTCCCCATCACCGAGATTGCCACGTGGAGTTTACCCTGATTGAGATTCTTCGGTCGCTTCGCTCCCTCAGAATGACACAAAGAAGGGCTCGCAATGACAATTCCTTCTGTCATCGCGAGGAGCCCCGATGGCATCGGGACGATGTGGCGCTCTTACTCTTTGTCCCTCTTGCCTCTAAGGCGCTATTGGGTTAGACTGATAGCAGTAATAGGAGAAAACCCGTGGTGCGACTGACATTCTATGGAGGCGTCAACGAAATCGGCGGTAACAAAATCCTCCTCGAGGATGGAGAGCGGCGGCTGTTCCTTGACTTCGGCTTCCCTTATAAAAGGCACAAGCAATTCTACGAGGAGTACCTGAAGCCTCGCCCTGGTGCCGGCTTGCTCGACCCTATGGCAATGGGCTTGCTGCCACCATTGGAGGGACTTTATCGGGATGACCTGGTTACACCGGGCCTCTGGGAGCAGTTCCGAGGCACTCCTTCCTATCGCAAACTTGACCATATTGACGGGGTACTGCTGTCGCATGGTCATCTCGACCATTCGGGTCATATCGCTTTTTTCAAAGACAGCATACCTGTATATTCAACCGCAGTAACTGCCTTTATTGCCAAGGCCATTCAGGATTCAGGAAAGGCAGACTTCGACCAGCAGGTGTGTTATTTCGACCGTAAGGAACCGGGCCGTCCCTCTGGCTGGAAGCAGAAAGCGCTGCTTACCAGTGATAAAAAACAGCAGCGGCAGTTTTGCCTTGCCGATGAGGAGCTAAAGGCCTTGGGTGAAGATGCCATTAAATTCTGGCTTAAATCTCCGGGGCAAAGGCCACTTATCTCCTGTTCCCTGGCCGGCCACAGTAACTGCAGCTTAAATCTGTGTTGTTTTCCCGTTGACCACTCCATACCCGGCGCCTGCGCCTGGGGCATTGAGACCAGCTCTGGCTGGATTATCTACAGTGGTGACCTCAGACTGCATGGCAAACAGGCTGAACTTACCAGGAGGTTCATCGAGGACGCCGGCAAGTTACGTCCCAGAGCGCTTATTTTGGAAGGCACCAATGTGACTCGCGAAAAGAATGTGGCTGAGCGCGAGGTGTATGAAAATGGTTTTAAGGCTATAAAAGGTGCTACCGGCTTGGTTATCGCTGACTTTCCTCCCCGTGATGTGAACCGCCTGCTCACTTTTTTACAGATTGCCCGGGACACAGGCAGGAAGCTGGCTATACTGCCCAGAGACGCTTATCTGTTAAAGACCATGCGTTTACTGGAGCCGGAAATCCCTGAGATTGCTTATGATGATAGCATCGTCATATATCAGGACACCATTGCCAGTAAGAGTCCTAATATGTGGGTGCAAAATCTGTGCCGAGATTATGGCAGCAAGATGATTCTGGCGGAAGACGTACGTTCGGCAGAGGACAAATTTATCCTCTGTTTCAGCTTTTTTGACATAAATGAACTGCCTAGCCTCTGCCCCAAGCCGGGCAGCCTGTATGTTTTCAGCTCCAGCGAGCCACACGATGAAGAGCAGGAGATTGATTTCCGTCGCCTGCATAGCTGGCTTAAGCACTTTGGGCTAAAGGGATTTGGCCTGCCTGTAGAGAGTAACGGCGAGTGGGAGATACCCGAAGCCGAGAGAGGTTTACACGCCTCCGGCCATGCCTGTGGTCCAGATTTGCTCGAGGTGGCTCGAGGAATAAAGCCCGATGTACTCATCCCCGCCCACAGCGAGCACCCCGATTTCTACGTTGACCATTTGAGTGGCATCGGTGTTGATATCGTTCTACCCGATGTAGGCGGGACAATTGAGGTGTGAAGCTCCAGATGCATAGCTAACATTTTTGAGAAAATGAAACCATGGGTATCCCTCTGCTAAGAATTGATACACTTCTAATCAGAAAGAAATAAATCAATCAATCTTAGAAGGGAGGATATCCGAATGAATTATATTGGAATGGACTGTCATAT
>VGNY01000186.1 GCA_016865895.1 Chloroflexota bacterium
GGGGTATAACAAATGACGGTTACCATTGTCAATCTAATCCTGACTACCGTAATATTCATTTTGGGCATAGGGGCGTATATTAAGAGGAAGTCTGACGTAGCTGCTCACAAACTCAGAGGCGAAGTCTCAGCACCGGGCAAGGCAATTGCCATTCCTGAAGTATCGCTTTATATCGGCATCGCCTTCGGTTTGTTTGCCATTTCTCATGCTCTAACACTGGCGGGACTGGCAAAGACTTTAGAAGCGTTCATCATTACCATCAGGGTAATCGGTTATCTGTTGGTCCTTGTTGCCCCGTGCCGAATATTGATGAAGAGATAGCTCGAAACAATCATCAAAAGAAATGCTTCTGGAATAGCACGCAACCATATCCAGCTACTCCTCTACCTAGGTAACTATGGGAGAATAGAGCTTAAGAGAATCCTCAAAGTGAACCGACTTAGTATATTTCTGCCCTGCTTAACATTTAGCTTCATCTAACGGATTCTTAGTCCTACCCTCTAAGTAGATTACCTGCCAACTAATTGCTTCAACCTGCGCAGGTACGGTTTCCGAACGATATCCTTTTCGGTGATTATGGCGGTTATGTATTTGTGGGGGGTGATGTCGAAGGCGGGGTTGGCGGCTTTGACGCCTTTGGGAGCCAGGCGGATGCCACCGATGTTGGTTACCTCTTCGGGATTGCGCTCCTCGATGGGGATTTGGTCACCGGATTTCAAAGAAAGGTCAATGGTGCTGGTGGGTGCTGCCACATAAAAAGGGACGCCGTTTTCTTTAGCCAGTATGGCCAAAGTATAGGTGCCGATTTTGTTGGCGGTGTCGCCATTGGCGGCAATTCTGTCAGCGCCGACGATGACACAGTTCACCTTGCTCCGACTTAGGAAATAGCCGGCCATAGAATCAGTAATCAAAGTCACCGGAATGTTGTCCTGCATCAGCTCCCAGGCGGTGAGGTGGGCTCCCTGAAGTAAGGGACGGGTCTCGGTGGCGATGACCTCGATTTTCTTGCCCTGCTCTGCGGCAGCTTTGATGACGCCTAAAGCCGTGCCGTAGCCGGCAGTGGCTAACGGGCCGGCGTTGCAGTGGGTCAGGATGGTGGAGCCGTCTTCAATAAGCTCAGCGCCGAGCCAGCTGAGACGCTCGGTGGCATCTTCTTCATTGGCATGAATTGCCTTCGCCTCGTCAATGAGTGCCTGCTTTATTTTAGCGAAATCGTCAGTCGGTTCGGCTACCTTTTTCATCCGGTCGATGGCGCGAAATAGATTTACCGCCGTGGGCCGCGCAGCGGCGAAGGACTGCAAAATTCGGTCAAACTGGCTAACAAACTTCGCCTTATTCTCAGCCTTTATATTCTGGGCGCCGAGGGCGATGCCGTAGGCGGCAGCCACTCCGATGGCCGGCGCTCCGCGCACCTTCATCTCCTTGATGGCGGCGACCACTTCTGTATAGCTGCAGAGTTCAGCAAAGACCAGCTTACCAGGCAGTTGTGTCTGGTCGATAATCTTGAGCCTATTTCCCTGCCATTCAATCGGTTTCATCAGACCTCCGTATTATGTCATTCTGAGGGAGCTAAGCGACCGAAGAATCTCGTTCAGGATAAACTTCGCGAAGAATGACAGGGAAAGTGACCGAGATTGCCACGCTTCGCTCGCAATGACATCGAACATTACCTTAGGTTGTATCTCCTCCAGTCGTTCAACGCTTTGTTCAGGTTTTCGAGAAACAGCTCGCGGTCGCTTGGAGTTATGTTTACATTCACCCCCTTTTTCCTGACAATTTCCACAGCGTGCCTGCTTAGGAAGGTGGTGGCGAAGTTGATGCCTAAGCTTACCCCTTTGGGTGTTCTGGCAATTTCGAGGTTATCGAATGGAATGTTGAAAGAGAATTGCCCTCCCAGGACTATTTTAACCTTGCTGCCAAGTACGACGTATTTCCGGGGGAATATTGCCCAGTAGGTGGCAGCCATAAGCAGGGTTAAGGCGAACATGCCAATCGCTGCCCCAACTTCGGCGGTGATTAGATAATATACCCCAGCAATGATGAAGAACACGGGGAGCAGCATAATGGCTTTGAGCCATACGTCATAGCGAGGGGTGTCTTCGTAAATTGCGGAGTCCATGATATACATATTAGCTGAAAATACCCCCTAATGCTACATGGGGGCGAGGCTAAAGCCTCGCAACTACATGTGCTGTCGATTCTGAGAACTTGGTTGGTGTAAAATGGTCGGGATGATATTGAAAACAAGGAGGATTGATATGCCTACGGCAAAAGTCGGCGATATCAATATCTACTATGAGAGCCACGGCGATGGGGAACCACTGCTGCTAATACAGGGCTATGGCCAGTATTCCGGGCACTGGGCTCCTCTGATTCCTAGCTTTTCCCGGGAGTACCGCGTGATTTCCTTTGACAACCGAGGGACAGGGAGGAGCGACAAGCCGGATATACCCTACACCATGAAGATGATGGCTGATGATGTCAAGAGGTTGCTCGATGCCATTGGCATTGACTCGGCACATGTTTTTGGTGTTTCTATGGGTGGCATGATTGCTCAGGAGTTTGCCCTGAATCATCCTGACAAGTTAATTAGCCTCATACTGGGTTGTACCCAGTGCGGAGGAACAGAGGCGATACAGCCGACGCCGGAGGCGCTAGCATTCCTTTTTAGCCCAGAAGTGGCAAAATTGTCAGTGGAGGAGCGAGCCAGGCAAACGGTGCCCTGGTTGTGGACTAAGGAATTCATC
>VGNY01000187.1 GCA_016865895.1 Chloroflexota bacterium
ATTTTGCCCTGAAAGACTGGCAGGCCAAGGGTAAGTCGGGAACACCTTTAATCGGTTACATATGCTGGGATAGCCCTTATGGGCGAGAGCCACTGCGTGGCGGCAAGGAATATGCCGAGAAGTTCGGCGTGAAGTTGCTGCCGCCGGAGTTCTTCCCTACGGGTGCTCCTGACCACACTGTCTGGCTGAAGAGGCTTGGTGAAGGTAAGCCCGATTATATCTTCATCGGCGGTGTTGACCCGACGCCGAGCAACATCATGCGTGACGCCATGAAGCTAGGACTAAAAGAGAAAATTCAGTTCATTGATTGTACTTTCTGGGGTCCGACTGAGGCGGTCGGCATAAAGCTCCATCCCGAGGCTACCGAGGGTTGCTGGATGGTCAGCTTCTATCTGCGTGGAGACCAGGCCTGGGCGCATCCGCTGGCTGCTAAGATAATACCGAAGCATCGTGGCATGAGGGTTGACGAGTTCCGCAAGAACAACCCCGCCATCTATATCACTGGCTTTGGGTGGGCGATTAATTACGGGGAGGCTCTGAAGAGAGCTCTGGCTGCTGTCGGCTACGACAAGCTTGATGGCGAGGCTATGAAAACGGCTTTAGAATCACTTACTGGCATTGACACAACACAGGGCCTGCAAGGGCCTAACACTTACAGTCCCACCAGCCGCCAGGCTAGCGATGTGGTCAAGTTCTATGCGGTGAAAGCTGGCAAAGAGGTGCCTCTTACTGACTGGGTGAAAGTGCCCGATTGCGTAGCTCTGTATGACTGGGGCAAGAAATAAGTCGGGACGAAAGGAGGTAGCATGATGAGATTGTTTGGTTTTGACAAGCTAGTTATTGTAGCCATGGTGGCACTTCTGGTGCTGCCCATAGCTGGCTGCGCTCCTAAGGCGCCACCCCCACCGCCGCCGCCACCGCCACCACCTCCAGCAGGGACACTGACCGTGGAGCCGGCGAAGATTGACTTCGAAATGTTACAGAAATACTTCCCACCGATTGCCAAGGCTCTGGGTCTTCCTGAGGCTATGTCAGCAACAGTGCCCCATCTTGCCATGTTGGCTGTACCTGTGAAATTTACAGGGACCGGCTGGCAACCCAATGAGGTAGTCACCGTGGAACTGGTTGTGCCTCCCGATGTTGAAATAAGCGGACTCGATAGGGCGCGTGGTGAGGATGCTGTTGGCCTTGCCTTTGCCACCTCTGATGCCAATGGTAACTTCGAAGCGAAAATGGAAAGGACGGCAACCATAGGCTTCCTATTGCGTGGTGGATTTACCCCATCAATTGCACCAGACCCTAAAACGCTTATTCCTGGAAACCCACTGCCGAATGGCACATATACCTTGAGGGCTTCGGGTGAGGACCCCCGTGCCGTTGCCACCACAGCGTGGGTGTTAGAGATGGTGGCACCACCAGCACCACCAGCACCACCAGCAGAGAAGCCAGCCGAGCCAGGCAAGCTTACGTTTGAAGCTGCCGAATACACTAATGCCGAACTCGGTTTCTCCGTCAAATATCCCAAAGATTGGACAAAGCAACCGTCTGATGTCCTTCTATTCTATGCTGCATCACCAAGTATGGTACCAGTTATATTTGTTGGTGCTGAGGAGGGTGCCGCTTTTGCCGAGACACTCAAAAAATCACTTGAGGCAGCTGGTGGCTCGGGATTCAAAGTCGTTTCTGAGAAAGAGACTACTCTGGCTGATGGCACTAAAGCCACCGCGGCAGTGATTGAAGTATCATTGAGAGGATTTGGGGCCAAAGGCTTTGCTCTGGGGGCGAAGAAGGATGCCAAATGGATACTTATTACAGTAGGCACCGTGGAGATGCTGGCGAAGTATGACGAAGCCAAGTTCTCAGAGATAGTGCACACCTTGCAATTCAAGAAGTAGACACCGGGTACATCTGAGAGAGGACACATAGACTGAAAGAAGTAAGGAAAGGAGAAGCCTCACCCTTCGGAAAGGCTTCTCCTTTCGGCTCAAGCATACAGATTTGCTTGATGCAGACCGGTGTGGAAATATAGAGGCAGTTACTAATAGTCTTATAATTAAATGGCTACACTGGTGAACAGTAATTCATCTATTCTATAATGAGACTACTAGTAACTGCCTAATGCCATAACCTCGAAGAAATAAGCGACAGCGGGATTCACCATGTTGAAGTTAAATAATATTGGAGCTATCTATCTCAATGCTATACTGGTGCTGAAGAATGTGTATCTCTAGAAGTGCCAAAGGGAAGGTTTTGCCTTCTCTGCATCGAGATACCACAGACCGGGTTCAAGTTAGTGACAAGCGAACACTCAGAACCTACCCTTGATTACTTTCAAATTTTCTACGAGGGTTAAGAAACCGCCCTATCTCCGGGGTTTGATAGCTCTAGATGGTGCTAAGACTCCTCTGGCTCATTTCATCAGCGGCGTTGATCTCCAGACCTCGAGAAGGTTAAGGACAAAGTCAGGATTGGCATGAGAGTAGAAGCTAAACGGCGGGAGGAACGAGGGCAAACATCTACGATATCGAACACCTTAAGCCTATCTAAACACCAGTTTGGCTTTCCGCTTCGCATTTTAGATCAAAATGAAGTAATTTGAAAGACTACTGTCTCGAGTTTTACAGCATTCATAGCTGGGCCATAGCTAGGGAAAATGACGTTCCACAACAGGAAGTGTCGAAATGAAGCGGTCCTACACCTGGGTGATGGGCTGCACCCTGGCGGGTGGTCGAACACC
>VGNY01000188.1 GCA_016865895.1 Chloroflexota bacterium
TGCTTTCGTTTCCTGGCTGCGGTATTCTCCATTGTGATGGCTCCTCCTACTTTAGATTTGGTGCTAAGCTGTACACCTTCTTTCTATTGTAGCCGGGGCCATCTCTTTTGGTTTTTCTATATACTAATACCGAGAATTGTTCCCTATGCCGTGTCAGTCAGGGTCCTATCAACCTGATTGCTTTGTCAAAATTCATCTTATGGAGCACCTTGTGCATACGCTTCATTTCGGCACCATCGACATGGGACACATCCAGGGTGAACTCTCTTCTTGTGGTGTTGAGTTTAACGATGCCTTTCGAGTGCTCTACTGCAAGTAGCAATTCACTCTCACCCTCGTCTTCCTCTCAAGAAACGCTGACACCTCGCTCATCAGGGTCAAGGATAAACTCATATTTTGGTGTGCGTAGTAGAGTGAGGCTAAGAATGTCTCCAGGAAAATCACCGGTAGCAACTGCAAACGACACGATGAGGTCATCACCTTTTTCGGTCGTTATGAAGTGAACCCGATACATTTCAAAATACTAGCGGTTTTTAGCGGTAGACTTCTCGCCGGTGACCCACAGCAATAATAGTGACAGCACTTTCACTGTCGCTGACGGTATATAAGATTCGGTAGTTGCCGACCCTGAGGCGATATTCGTCTCTGGCGCTAAGTTTCTTTGCGCCCTTGGGCCTAGGATTGTTTTCAAGAGAAAGAATTCTGTTGCTAATGCGATTGTGGACTACTTTGGGGAGTCTCTCCATCTCCCTCTCAGCGGAGCGGAGGATCCTGATTTCATATTTCACCTCTCAGGAGCCTCACTTTCTAATCTCTGCTAGGTACTCCCTAAAAGGTCGTGATGCTTCTCCTTGGCGCTGGTAGATGGTTATCAAATCAAGAATGTCTTCTCTTACTTCCGGGTCTTCCAACAAACGTGAAATAACAGCTTCTCTTTCTGCTTTGGAAAGAGACTGAAGAGCCATCAAATAAACCTCAGCCTTGGATTCAACTGCTTTCATTTAGCCACCTCCCTTTCATCATAACACAACAGCGGTTAAAATTCCTATCAGCTCTGCACAACAGTCAGTTTTAGTAGCCCTTGTGCTATGAGAAACAGAACAAAGGCACTGCAAACTACGGAGGATCTTGAACTTGAGTACGAGAACTCCGTCCCCAAAAGTTAGCTAATCAACCACACAAAATCTATGAAGCTCCGTATATTTGAGCCTGAAATGAAGGTTAAACGCAGTGTCTTACTTTAGTTTTAGCTGGTAATAACTTGATAACGTGTGACGAGACCTTGATCGACCTACCACCTTTGTCATCTCTTCTTGGGTTCACCCCAAGCACTCGAATTTGTAGGTGCTGGGGCGCTTTGCCATTCCGAGATTAAGCTCTGCCTCATTTGCATTAGCCTGGCACCTATATCGGCGGCAAGGTTTTGCATGATTGTGAATCCTATATGCGGTTGTTGGTGGAGCAGAGCTAGCAAATCAATACCCCGAATACGGATTTCCTCACCATCCTCTGCACATATCGCACTGGCAGAATAATTATATGGTGCTACCAGGGCAGACCATCCAAAGACTTCTCCCGCTTGGGCTTGGTGAACCCTGACATACTTGTTCCACGGCTTTTTGACCCAGGTCACGATATCGACCTTGCCACTACAGCATATATGTAGATTTGTTGCCCTGGTCGCCTCCTCGAAAATACGGTCACCCTCGTGTATGGTGTGCAGGTGGCAAAGCTCACCTATTCTCTCCAAATCACTATCAGTTAGACCTTTGAAGAGTTCGAAGTCCTTCAGACGCTGTACAGTAACCATCCCTTTACCCTCCTTCATTTTTTATGACACAATTATACCTACTTCGGTAACATCCTATTCTTACGCAACACGTATCTGAGGCTACATTTCTAAACGAGTTCCCAGCCATTCCCTATACGGACACAGTCTTTCAGTGACAGGCAACTGTTTGAGGTCGTTCATTTCGTCTTCGCTGATAACTGTTATGGTTCCGTATCTATCCTGTATATCTTGGGCAAATCCGCATGAGCTACATTCATAATTGCGGGTACATAGCTGGAATGATACAGCCCCAAGTTCCACCCAGTCTTGCTTTTCTGGCAACTTCCTTTCCACTACCTCTTGCAGTGCCTCTTTGATGATCTTTTCCAGATCCTCAACCTTAAAAGGCTTGGGCAAATAGTCAAGAAGGCCTAAACGTCGTGCCCTATCTCGTGTTTCGATTGAAGGATAAGCAGTAATCATTATCCCTTTAGTCTCAGGCTTAAGCTTTTTGGCCTGCTCGAATACTTGCAGACCATCTACCCCAGGCAGCCTTAGATCAAGAACCAGAACGCCGAAGTCCTCTTTCTCGATCCTCTCTAAGGCTTCTTCCCCGGTTTCAACACACTCCACATCATACCCGTCGTCCATTAGCCAGTCCCGCACACTTTCTCTCACCACAGCCTCATCTTCTACCAGCAGAATCTTTCCTTTCTTAGCTCCCATTGCTCTCCTCCTTGTGAAATCTATAGTATACTCGATTGATCACTTATATGCCCTCAACCTTATTTCTTCCACCTCCTTCTGCTTCTATAGGCTGTTTAATTTTGAAAAACCCTACTTTTAGCTTCAGTTTTTGGGCTTTTCAGCCTCCTTTTTATATCTTCACCCCCAGCTACGTGGTAAAATTGGCCAGGTAGCAGGAGGTTATACTTATGAA
>VGNY01000189.1 GCA_016865895.1 Chloroflexota bacterium
TGTACTTGCCCCGTGTTAGATAACAATAACGGGGAAGGCATGAATACTGGTTCAACCGTCCTCTATTATGTTGCTAGAGATTGTCCTATTCATTGTCCAAAGATAACTAGGATATTTACTACAAATAAGTAAATCCTAGAAACACAAAAAGCCCCTTGCCTTATGATAGGCGAGGGGCTTTTTGCTTTATGTCAACCTACCACTTAGGCGGCAGGTTCATCCGCAACTTCACCGGCAAGATCGCCAGTCGTAAAGCGCAGAGTAAACGTCACTGTGGCCGTCTGTGCCGTATCATTTGTTGCCGTAGTACGGGTAAATGTCATGCGGACAGGCTTATTGGCTGAATCAAGCGCATTCCAACGGCCATACATATCATTCAACAGACCATAAGCAATCTTACGAAGATCGCCCGTAGTCGCATGTGCCTCCGCATTAGAGACGGAAGGATTATCTACATTACTAATTGAAATGTTAGGTGCGCTAAACGCATAGTTCGCACCAAACAACACTGAAGGGGTATCTGTAAACGACATACTTATTCTCCTTTTTTACGCTTCTCCTCATATAGAGGCTGGTACTGCCACTTGGCCTTATTCCTGCGTTTCTGCCGGAAATCCTTGTACCGCGCCTCTTTACCACTTTTGCCCATTACCGAGGAATCACAGTCTTAACAATACCTACTGCAAAAGAGTTGGTAGTAGTCGCACGGTCGGACGCAATCACTAACGAATCCCCATAAGCGAGCGCGGGATAATCTGACAGAACATTCAGCGTTTCCGCACCCTCAGTAACCACTACTGACGCCAGCCGATAGGTCTTAGCCGACCCACTAGGAATATAGGAGATGGTATTCGTGGACACTGCGCTAGCAAGCCCGACGTCAACAGCCAGACTCACAGGAATCCAGACTTCCTGAGGCTTGTTATTAGTAATAGCAACAGACACACCACCACTAAGGGACTTCTCAACCACACTCACTTCACTAGCGGGGGCAGTAATAGACTGAGCGGAAACAATCGAAGCGACAAGGCCGATACAACCAGCAATAATAAACTTCTTCATTTATCCTCCTACAGATTTACTTATGCCGATTATACGGCTTATGTGAGAATAATAACAAAACACCGATATACTGTCAAGTTAAAGTAGAAAACCAATACCCTAGGTAGCGAACCGCATAGAAGTATGTCCGCTTTAACAGGAACCCGGATGCCTTCATTTGGGATAGAAACCAATAGTCAGCAAACTTCAATGTATGCTTAATGCTTGTTTCCATCCATTCTGCTATACCATCCTTATACTTATAGATGAAATCGTGTAGGCAAGCCCCTGCTAAAGCCCTCTTAAAGTTAGGGGCAACAGACACGGCAAAGTGAAATCCAGTATAGATAACAAGAACAATCTTAGATACCCCCTTGTCCTCTACCCTACACAGACATCCTTCGTCGCAGACAAAGGGGAAATCCTTGCATAAATCCTGTGCCCATTTAGGGGCTTTAGTCCAAGTAAATGTCACTGATTTGGTGAGCCTATACTTGTCTTCTGCTCCTCGTTCTGCTCTGACGTATGGTAATTCGCTCATTTACTTTCCTTATAATCTGAATCGCCAATATCATCTATATTAACACAAGCAGAACACCTCATGAGGGAACATAATAGCAATACTATGAGTATCCTATTCATTTGATTATCCCTTTTGTCATAATAGCGGAAGCGGCATTTGCCGCACCTTCTGTAGCCGCTTTAATAGTTTCTGGATCGCCCTCCCCAGAATATCCTTTGATACCATCCTTATTTATGGATGGAACGTCTACACGATATAATACAGCCAATCGGTATACTTTAATCTCTAATGGTTCTGGTTTAACAGATACAATAGTACCGACACATCCTGTTAAGACCATGCAGAATACTATCATCAGTAGTTTCATAATATACCTTATTGCGGAAACGTCTTACCAATATACTGAAAAACCGCCGAAACGATATACGATATGACTGCACCTACTATCATCATAGTAACAATCAATTTGCCCCTGTTTTCATTACGGGAAGTCTCTAATTCCCTTACCCGTTCCTCAAGTTTAAAATGAGATGTCTTGACTTCCGTATGTTCGGAAACCTTAGAACAGCCGTTCAATATGATATTATCCAACTTCTTCTCGACCCGCTCAAGCCAGCCGAGTATTTGCTGTTCCGAAGCACTACTCATAATTATCATATTCTCCCTATTACCAGAATTATTGAATACTTATACCCTCTGGTTTAATATAAGTATTATCTACTCCTTGTCGCAATCAAATAAATATCTTCGTCTGTCACACTTGCCTTATCTAAATCAGATATTATAGATAATAGCAACATAGCATCCGCCGATTTTGTCACATCTTGTTTTACTATAGCGTATATGGTATTAATGACATCTTCTCTATTGGCCGGTAACTGTACTCCAAATGCACTAAGCATAGAAACCATTACATCTACTTTATAGTAATATTGCTGTAAAGCGGCCAGCCGTTCGACCTGCGAATCGTACTCTTCCCAACCGACCAGCCACATGCCATCTGCAAACGTCCTCGTCTCTCTGTAGTTTCCAGCCAACTGCGGCTCGCGGAACACCGGGTAAAAGCCCGCCGCCACAAGCTCATCTGCGGGCGGTTGGCAATCGCGGTACTGCCTGCCGTCGCGTGCGATAAACGGGTTTT
>VGNY01000190.1 GCA_016865895.1 Chloroflexota bacterium
CGGCAGAAGGTTGGGGACTTCTTCCAGCTTCTGATAGACTTCCTGGACTAATAGCAGTCCTCTTACGTCCAAAGTACCAGATTCTTGTGCTCTTTGTGTTAACTGGCGATTATTCCGCCATCTATAACTAGGGCATGCCCGGTGACAGATGAGGCTGTGCAACAGCATGTGCTAGTTGGACTTTATCACCGGTTTCCTGTCCCTCCACGGGTGAGCCTTCTCAAATGCAGCCGAGGCTCTTAGTACCAGGGCCTCGTCAAGGCGCTTGCCCACAATCTGCAGCCCCACTGGAAGCCCCTCGGAGTTGAACCCGCAGGGGACTGAAGCCGCCGGCTGCCCGGTGAAGTTAAAGGGATAGGTAAAACAGACCCGGGAACTTGGGCTCCCTTCCTGGCCATTTACTTTCTCTGGCTCGAGCGGTCCCATATCTCCAGCTTCGAAGGCGGCCACCGCTAAAGTCGGCGTTAGTATCAGGTCATATTTCTCGAAGACCTTGCTGACCTGCTCGTAGAGCTTGCAGCGGTTGAATTGCACCCTGATTACATCGCGGTTACTGAAGGCTGTGGCAACCTCCAAGAAGGGTAGATAAGGAGGAAATGCAACCTCTTTGTACTTATCCAGTTCATTTTCATGGGCAGTTAGCGTTTCCGATAATAAGGTGGTCAGGAAATCAGACTCCATATTTATCCAGCCCGGTTTTATCTCTTCTACAATACAGCCGAGTTCCTTGAAGCTAAAAGCTGCCTGCTGGCAGGTCTCGAGCACCTGGCTGTCCACAGGGAAACCTCCGCCGAGGTCAGATGAGAAAGCAACTCTCAAACCCTTGATATTACCCTTCATGTCTTCTCGGAACTTGCCCGGATATTGCGGCAGCGAATTCTGGTCGTAGAGCGAAGGACCTGCCATTACATCGAGCACAAGCGCATTGTCAGCGACCGTCCGGGAAATGACGCCTTCATGATTGAGGGTTTCCCAGCCTGGCAAATGAGGATAAATGGGCACTCTGCCAAAAGAGGGCTTAAGTCCAAACACACCGCAGAAGCTCGAGGATATCCTTATGGAACCGCCGCCATCGTTACCGTGGGCGATTGGGTAAAGACCGGCAGCCACAGCGGCAGCGGCACCACCGCTGGAACCGCCTGAAGTCCTGTTCAAATTCCACGGGTTCACAGTTTTGCCAAAGACGAGGTTGTCGGTGATGCCAACGAGTCCGAACTCCGGCAGGTTAGTCTTGCCCAGTATGACAGCGCCGGCATTTTTTAAACGCTCAACCAGAATGGCATCCCTATCCGGTACAAAATTCTGGTACAGTTTTGAGCCAAAGGT
Organism: Chloroflexota bacterium; assembly: GCA_016865895.1. GTDB lineage: Bacteria > Chloroflexota > Dehalococcoidia > GIF9 > UBA5629 > VGNY01. The sequence goes on from VGNY01000190.1 coordinate 1,327, forward strand.
GGTCCTTACGCCTTTGGTGAACACATTGTCTTTAATGGCGATGGGCACGCCTTCCAGAGGTCTCGGCTTCCCTTTTTGAAAGGTTTTTTCGGACTCCTTTGCCGCAGACAAAGCCATCTCGTCAGTCCTGGTGACAAAGGCGTTTATTTTTGGGTTTATCTCGTCAATTCTTGCCAGTAGCGTTTTCACCACTTCCACCGGTGATAGCCTCCCTTTCTTGTAGACAGATAAAAGCTCAATAGCAGACATCCAACAAATTTCAGACATCGTCAATACACCTCCCTTATCAAGATGAATCTAGTATAGCCTTCGACAACTAGCGCGTCAAAGACGACTTTCACCGATTAACATGTTTACAAATAGTTAATGCGATATTGGCAGAAGCAAACTAGTGTGTATAAACTAGAATACTTATAATATAATTGACTAGTAAACAAAAGGGATTATGTTCATATGAAAAACAAGGCTCCAGAAATCCAGGCTAAATTGAACGGACTGTGCGAGAAGATGCGCAAAGCTGGCTATAAAGAGTTCCCGATAAACAAGGTAATAGAACTGGTTAATGAACTCGAACAAAGAGGTGTGCTTGGCATAGACGAATTCTTGAAAATATTATCACAAAGACTTTCAAGCGGCGAAGAGGAGTATCGCGATATTTTAAGGGAAGGTCGTTTTGCTAGGATACTTGCGAGGAACGGGTTTAAACAGATTGAAATAGAATACGCCAAACAAGGCCCCGATGTAAAAGCACACTACAACAAACGTACCGTGTACTTCGAGATAAGACGAATACGCGAGAATGAAGAGGATAAGGCAATACACCGATCCAAAGACGGTGTTGGAGGGATATCACCATATAGGATAGATAATTTGTGTAGCATCATCCAAGATAAGAAAAAACAGCTAAAAAGCGATGAACTTAATATCGTGGTTCTTTGGAGTGATACTGGATCGTTAGGCGATCGTGAGTTTGACGAGGCAGTTCAGGAGATTCAACAAGAAATCGATAGTGCATCACAGACATATAGAAAACTGAGCGGCTTATTATTTACCAGAGCCGTGTCCTACAACTATGGAATACTGGAGTGAACCCCTGAGGCTGGACACTTTAGGTTTGGAATATTAGAAAGGTCTGGCAGGGTCAGAGTACAATTGAAAGGAGAAAGGACTCTGCTATGAGGAACAAGAGAATATTCGGCTTAGAATTTAAACGCCAGGTAGTAGAAGAACTGTTAAGCGGTGAAAGCAGTGCCGCCCAGATCTGCCGTAAATACAATATCTGTGCCAGTCTGCTTTACCACTGGAAGGAAATGTATGTT
>VGNY01000191.1 GCA_016865895.1 Chloroflexota bacterium
GCTTCAAGCAATACTAAAGGCAATCGAGGAAGTAACAGGTGTTCACCATGAGGAGATGTTCTCACGGAGCAGGACAGGTGATGCTGTTTTTGCACGAGGGTTATTGGTTAGTGTATGGAGAGAGGTTGGATATAAGATGGTCGGTTTAAAGCCTGTTATGAAGAGAGACGTGTCTATGCTGTCGAGGTTGTCAAACGTTGCTTACAGTGATAAGGGACGGAGGGCTATAAAAACAGTACTGAGAATTCTAAATGCATAGAATCAAGCCTGACCGTATGCCGTGTATATCGTATGACTTGTTGGTTAAAGTCCAACCGTGGGAATTCGGCAGTTCACCCACGTAGCTTGAGGAAGATGTTAGGAGCAATCCGAAACATTAAGTTTTCTGACAAAGGCTCAATAAGTGAGTCGAGCAAACCTGCGGGTTGCAGCGAAAGCGAACCTATACGTAGCCTCGTGACTTGTTTATGAAGTTGCCGACCCGGTGGTCAGATGGGGAAGGCTGGAACACCTGTCCTGACGAAAACTGCCATAACCGACAGGTGGGCTTCCGGGGTAGCAGGGGCGACACGCAGGGGAAGCCGTACGGAGCAGCACGGGAGACCCTTATGGATGTCTCGAAATTATCGGGGCAACTGGTGGATATAAGGAAACGAAATTTCATCAGGTTCATAAGGGAGTCGGAGTTGCCCATAGTACCGATAGTATTTCAAGGACAACAAAACCTTGAGAGAGGGAAGGGGCAATACCCTCATCACGTTTCTGAAGAAAGGAAGGAAAAGGAGATTGTGTAATGCTGGAAACTCCTGAAAAGATTCGGGAACTTCAGAGGAAACTATATCAGAAGGCCAAGCAAGAAAAGGACTACCGATTCTATCTTCTCTATGACAAGGTATACAGGATGGATATCTTGAGCCATGCCTACAGACTTGTTAAATCAAACAAAGGAACCGGAGGAATTGACGGCATAACCTTTGAAGAGATTGAGGAGACGGAAGGGGGGCAGCAGAGGTATCTTGCAAGCATAGCCGATGAATTGAAGAACAAGACCTACAAGGCTATGCCTGTCAGAAGGGTGTACATCCCAAAGCCGGATGGCAGCAAAAGGCCGCTGGGGATACCGACAGTTAAAGACAGGATAGTGCAGATGGCGGTAAAGATAGTAATCGAGCCGATATTTGAAGCTGATTTTCAAGAAAACTCCTATGGATTCAGGCCGAAAAGAGATGCCCATCAAGCCATGAATGATGTAAATGTGCAACTTCGTTATGGGAAAACGCAGGTCATAGACGCTGACATATCGAAGTATTTTGACAACATACCTCATGGGAAATTACTGAATCTGATAGCGAGACGGATAGTGGATAAAAACATATTGAGGCTAATCAAGATGTGGTTAAAGGCGCCGGTAGTAGAAGAAGAAAACGGGAAGAAGAAATACAAAGGCAATGACAAAGGGACACCGCAGGGAGGAGTAATATCTCCGCTACTTGCCAACATCTATCTGAATGTACTGGATACGATTTGGAAGGTAAAGAAGGTACAGGAGAGATTAGAGGCAAGGCTAATCCGTTACGCCGATGATTTTGTTGTACTATGCAAAGGCAACACGGAGAGGATATTAAGGGGGATACAGACGGTTCTCAGGGATTTAGGGTTAACCCTCAATGTAGGTAAAACAAAAGTGGTGGATGCAGGAAAGGATAGCTTCAACTTTCTGGGATTTACCATTGGAGTCAAAGAGAATCCGGAAACCGGCAAGAAATTTCCCATGATAATACCATCAAAGAAAGCCATGAAGCATATCAAGGCAGAGATAAAGAACCTAACCTGTCGGAAGAATCTTGCATTACCTAAAGGGGTAATTATCAGCAAGCTCAATGAAGTAGTCAGGGGATGGGTGAACTATTTTTACTACGGCAACTGTAGTAATGACCTGCTAAGACTGAAGGGATACCTTGAGGAAAGGATACGGACATATCTCAGGCGTAAACATAAAAAGAGTAGAGCATGCGGATATAAAGATTACCCGCAACGATATATGTACAAAATCCTTGGACTCTATAAGATACCGACAACTGCTCCGTGGACTCAGTCTGCGAAAGCCTATGGAAGAAGATGACTGGAAAGCCGTATTCGAGAAAATTGAACGTACGGTTTGATGAGGGGGAGCTGGAATAGGGTCAGTTACTACGCCAGTTCTCTACTCTACCCCAATTCTTTATCAGGATACTCTTCTCTTTGCGGCAACCCCTTCTTTTGAAAAAAGTCATTCACCCATTCCCTGAAGTGGGAGGAATCGTTGACCTTTATAACCGTTATATCGTGGGAGCCGAGTTTTTGATGGAGACGCAATTCTACTGCCTGCGCCGAGGTAGTGCCGCTTTTGGATTTGGAAAGAAATTTCAATCCGTGTTTTTTAATCAGTTGTGAAGCAATCTCAAATACATCTGGATGTGCCAGACCAACCTTTGGTTCAGTAGGAAAAGGTATAAACCGTATGAGTCCTGTTTTTTTATCTGCTTTAAGGTCGGTCCCTAATATAAGAACCTCTTCATCATGGTTATGAAGAATGATAGCCTTTTGAAACTCTTCGCTCACTTTTGCATCTGTCGCATGAATCCT
>VGNY01000192.1 GCA_016865895.1 Chloroflexota bacterium
GTTCAGCACGGAGTATTAGATCCAAACCTGAATTTTATTTTTAAACCCTTTGGACCTACAGAATTAGCCCGCAAGATACGGGAAGTGCTGGACCTCAAACAATAGGAGGCGCTTTAAGCGAAAGCCTTTGAATTAGCCTGCCTGCCCACCTTAATGGGGGGTCGGGTAAGGAGGTCTCATTTCTGAGACCCCCTCCCCTAAGAACCGGACGTGAAAGTTTCCCCTCATCCGGCTCAAGCCTTTCAACACCCCCATCTGGTTATCTGGGGGCGGTAGCACTCTTACGTGCTGCCTTTGCAATACGCAGTTGCATCCCCCTGACATGCTGATCGGCCTTGTTCCAGTCTATCTGGTGCCAAGACGTAACCAGGCTGCCGGAGGCATCTGCTTTCGTTTTCATGATTACCTCCTTTTTGGAGACTTGCGTCTGCTTCTTGCATTGAAAGACCAGATGGAAGTCTGCCCACTTTCGTGTGGAGTGATGTTGTCTTATGACTCAACTCCTATCCGGGTTATTACAGTCCGGCATTCGCTTTTTCCATCCTCCTATACCTGCACCCCCATCGTCGGACCTTGCGGTCTTTCTACCCTGAGTAGGGAGGGATACAGGCTTACCGTGTTCCACTTAAGTAACCATGGATGTGTTAGGTCCAGTCTATCCACCGGAAGCTTTCTTGTCCGTGTACTCCCAGAGGTAAAAGGAGTATCCAGCTTCTTACCCTTTTGGTTCAGGCTTTTCTTTGCGCAACTGATATAGAGGTCCACATCAGTTTCCAGAGCAGCATCTTTAGCCTGTCGTATGTCACGGCGGTTCTATTAACTGTTCACTTTTATTAACCCTACCATCCGAGCCTTGCACCCCCTCTGCATGATGCTTGCAGATCTTCCGTCCCCTCACGGTTTCGGTTTGCCCTTTCGGTGGGAGTTACGTTGTCCCAGGAGCTTTGCACCGGGATGTTACCTTCCCCGCACATCCTGGTAGGCTACACCCGACGGAACGGGTGGTTTTATCATCCTTTTATTGGAGTTAAAACAATTACTTAAGCGACTTCACGTCGCACAACCCCAACATACGTGCCACCAGCCGCAACTCATAGGACTGGCCAAAGCCTCTATTGGGTTGTCTCAGAAAACGGAAAATAAAGCACGCTAAGCGTGCGCTATTAGGGGTGGCGGCCCGACAGTGGCGGTGGCGAAGCCAAGTATGGAGGAGGCAGTGGGGGAGTTAGCGCAGTTACTATGCGGCTATCCCGCCTAAACGATAGTATTCAATTATTTGTTTCAATTTTGCGCCAGGCAGCTTTTAATCCACCAATAATAGCAGCCAATACCATGGCATTTGGTTTTTCTATGTTGCTCAATAAATTAACCACTAAGTTAAAAAAGTTAGCAAGTGGTCCGTTAAGGATTTTTGCAATTTTCTCTGCTAAACGAGGATCTATGATACTTTGCTCATGATCGTCGGTGAGTAAAGTTTCCGGCTGATATCCTAATCCCTCCCAGATTTTTACGGCCATATCAAGAGATATATTACTACCTCTTTCCTTATTTGCAATCCTAGATATCGTCACCGGCGTCGTGTTAGCCTTTTCGGCAATTTCCTCATAGCTATATCTTGATTTCCTAGGTGCCTTAAGTTCTTGGATAATTTTATCCAATACCTTCAGAACCAAGGGATGTAGCACTTTTTTTTTTCTCATGTTGCTATCTTGAATGATATTAAACGAATAATCAACATCATTGTGGATTTACAAAAAATAACCATATTAATATTTTTATTGACATATAAATAACCAACTGGTAAATTATTGTCATGCGACTTAAGGCATATTTAACCATAAATAATCAACGGCCATCGCCGTGGGCGAGAAAACACGGTATAGCCCCCATATTAATTTGTCGTTATCTAAAGGGCAAACGCGGTCTCAGCGCCCGCACCATGGCCAAAATCGTCAAGGCTACCGGCGGCCTCGTCACGTACGAGGACCTGGTGGCTGAGATGCAGGAACACAAAGAAAATATTGCGAGGCTGAGATGCCCAGGATCAGAACCATAAAGCCGGAATTTTGGACTGATGAAAAGATTCTGGAATTGTCCATGCCGGCTCGTCTGTTTTTCATAGGACTGTGGACCTTTGCAGACGACAATGGCGTTTTGGAGTTGAAAATCAAGCAACTCAAAGCGCGCATTGTTCCCGCCGACGATGTTGACATCATACCCCTGCTCAACGAACTCATCGCCCAGGAGTTAATAGTCTCCTATCAGGTCAACGGAGCTTCCTACCTGCAAATAAAAAATTTTCGCAAGCACCAACTCATTGATAGACCAAGAAAAACTGAATTACCAACCGCTGAAGACGCAGACATTCATATGACTTCAATAGAAATCAGTGGAAATCAATTGAAATCAACTGAAATCAGTCCTGGAGAGGGAAATGGAAAAGGAGTACGGAAGGGAAATGGAACGGGAGTACCCCCTAGCGGGGGTGTCGCCGCCTCGGCTCCGCCGGACGGCGACGCGTCCGCGCCGCGCGCCGATTTTGAACAAGAGTCAGGCAGCGAACCAGGCGACTTAACCGCGCCGCCGACCGCCGCC
>VGNY01000193.1 GCA_016865895.1 Chloroflexota bacterium
CTGTCATTGTGAGGAGCTTCTTTTACCCTATCATTGCGAGGAGCGAGAGCGACGTGGCAATCTCGGCCTTTCTCTGTAGCCTCGACCTTTTAAGGTCGAGGTCACGGGGTTAAAACCCCGTGGCTACGAACTCTTAAGATGGCTACAGGTCAGTGTCCTTATAAACATACTCGGATTCGTCATACTTATTGCTGTTATCATACTCTTCAGGAGCCGCCGCATATAGGCTGTTACTTCAACATGTAGCCTCGACCTTTTAAGGTCGAGGTCACGGGGTTAAAACCCCGTGGCTACATGTTTAACAAATCCTAAATCCCAAGCACCAGTTCCCTCGCTTCACTCAGGACAAGCCGAAACAAATCCTAAGCCCAAAATCCCAATGGCCAAAACAACATTTATCTGTCATTGTGAGGAGCTTCTTTTACCCTATCATTGCGAGGAGCGAGAGCGACGTGGCAATCTCGGCCTTTCTCTGTAGCCTCGACCTTTTAAGGTCGAGGTCACGGGGTTAAAACCCCGTGGCTACATGTTGAATTTATTTGGCGGGGCTAAAGCCTCGCCGCTACACTCCTTGAGCTAGAGACCAAACCAGCTTGACAGAGCCTGTTGGCAAATCTATACTATACAACGGGCGGGGACAGACATGAATAAATACATTTGGTCTTGGACGTCGATCGCAGTCCTGCTAATCCTGCTCAGTGTCTCAACCGGAGGCTGCACGACTGTTGCCACGCCCAAAGAACTAGCCCCACCATCTAGCCCACCCAGCAATGAGCCGGGGAAAATTACTAGCCCCGCCACAGTCACAATTACATCACCTCCCGAAACCCTGGTAGGTAGTGACCCGGTATCCGGGCGAAGCGAAGAAATTGACCTAAGCTGGCAACAGTTCTGCCTATCCAGCGAGTACCAGGTACAAATCGCCAAGGACCCAGGCTTCACGATAATAGTTCTCGATACCGGCGCCTTCACCCCTGCCTCAGCCGAGTCACCTGCCGCATACTACCCTGCTGGTGGCCGAGTCCCCACATCGCCATCTGCCATAGCCCAATGGGGTAATCTTGAGAGCGGGCACACTTACTACTGGCGGGTAAGAGTCCGGCAGGCAGCTACCGGCCAGCATATGCTCAGCCCGTGGTCTGAAATCAAGAGTTTCACCATCGGGTCCGGGTTGCCAGTAAGCAATCCATCATACGGGCTACAGCCAGTATACCCAAATAACGGTCGTGGCAGTTGCCCGGTGAAACCGGTATCCTTCACCTGGTCACCCTTAAAAGATACCACGAAGTACAGGTTCGTCCTGGCTAATGATGCAGCCATGACCCAGGTGGTTAAAGAGGCTACGGTGACCACCACCGCCTACGGGTACGATGGGCAGTTAGAATACGGTCAAAGCTATTTCTGGCGGGTGATGGCTCTAGAGCCAGCGCCGAGCGATTGGTCCGCTACCTTCAGCTTCCAGACCGAAACACCACCGCCACCTCCCCAAGCATCACCACCTGCAATACAACCGGAAACTCCGCTCTGGGCATGGGTGGTAATAGCCATCGGCCTGGCTCTGCTAATCGTCATAATAGTCCTCATCTTCAAGGTGCGCCCAACAGAGAAATCCTAAATTCCCATTTCTAAGCTCTAAACAAATCCAAAGCCTAAAATACTAATGACCAAAACCAATGAGAGTGTTTATTGTCATTGCAAGGGGCATAAGCCCCGAAGCAATCTCGGAGATTGCCACCCCTTCGCTACACTCAGGGTCGCAATGACAACCAGAGGTCACATTTTGACTTTTAACTTTTGATTTTTGATTTTGTTTGGGGTATCCCTATTCCCTCTCCCTTGACGGGAGTAGCCTCGCCCCTTTAGGGTCGAGACCACGGGGTTAAAACCCCGTGGCTACATGTTTAAGACATGCTTGAGGGAACGAAGTCGCCCATATTACCTCCAGATGTAGCCTCGACCCTTTAGGGTCGAGACCACGGGGTTAAAACCCCGTGGCTACATTTTTTATTTAAACCAGAAATGTAGCCCCGACCTTTCCCCATATCCCAGCGGGAATAAATCCTCGCTGGATGCCTGCCCTCCCCTCTTCCTTTTAAGGTCGGGCGCACGAGGTTAAAAACTCGTGGCTACATGTTTAATGAAATCCTCGCTTTTTGGGGCTAAAGCCTCGCCGCTACATGTTTAACAAATACTAAATCCCAAGCACCAAATCCGAAACAAATTTAAAACACCGAATACCAATGACCGAAAAACCTAAAAGTGTCATTGCGAGGCGTCCCGAGTGGAACAAGGGAACAGCCGTGGCAATCTCACCTTACTCCTCCGCCTCGACCTTTTAAGGTCGAGGTCACGGGGTTAAAACCCCGTGGCTACATGTTTAAGACATGCTTGAGGGAACGAAGTCGCCCATATTACCTCCAGATGTAGCCTCGACCCTTTAGGGTCGAGACCACGGGGTTAAAACCCCGTGGCTACATTTTTTATTTAAACCAGAAATGTAGCCCCGACCTTTCCCCATATCCCAGCGGGAATAAATCCTCGCTGGATGCCTGCCCTCCCCTCTTCCTTTTAAGGTCGGGCGCACGAGGTTAAAA
>VGNY01000194.1 GCA_016865895.1 Chloroflexota bacterium
GACCAGGTACGGAAGGTATGGCTACCGCAGGATAACGGCCCTGTTAAATAATGAGTATGGGTGGAGAGTGAACCATAAAAGGGTAGAAAGAATCTGGAGAAGGGAAGGACTCAAGGTGCCGGGGAAACAACCCAAACGAGGTAGATTATGGCTCAATGATGGGTCTTGTGTCCGGCTCAGGCCGGAGCATAAGGACCATGTCTGGAGCTACGATTTCATGACCGACCGCACGGCCGATGGCAGAGCCTTCAAAATATTGAATATCATCGATGAGTATACCCGGGAATGCCTGGCGATACTGGTAGCCCGCAAGATCAGGAATCAGGATGTGATTGACCTTTTGTTTCAGCTGTTTATCTTTCGTGGTATCCCGGATCATATCAGGTCGGACAACGGCCCGGAATTTACCGCAAAAGCCATCAGAAAGTGGTTAAACAGGTTGGGAGTAAAAACACTGTTTATAGAACCGGGTAGCCCCTGGGAGAACGGGTATATAGAGTCATTCAATGGCAAGCTGAGGGATGAGTTACTCAGCCGGGAGGTATTCTATACAATGACTGAGGCTAAGGTATTGATAAAGCAATGGCGAAGTGAATATAATCAGGTACGTCCGCACAGCTCTCTGGGGTACCAACCTCCAGCTCCTGAGGCTATTCTAAGTACGGCCGTGACTTAACAAGTGGTATCACTATTGGGGGCAGGCCAGGGAAAGCCAGTTGGTTACCCTGAGACTTAACCTCCCGATAAAGGCACCCGCCGGTGATTACCTGGCTCGTGTTGCCGCGCAGCCCATGCCCACCGGCGGCGGAACGAGCGTCGGCGCCGCCGCTGCCGCTAAAATCTATTTCACTGTCAAGCCAGCGAATATCTGGGTGGGCATGCTCAACGTTGTTGCCAGCTTTTTCTGGCTGAATGCCCCGATTTCCTACATTATTCCCGGCGCCATCGCCCTGTGGTTGATTATTCATTTGCTGAGGCGGCGTTTCAAACTGGAAATAAGCAGAAAATGAGGTATGCCACGATATGAAGGCTATGTTCGTGTTTATGGGAACACACGGGAGGTGGTTGCCGGTAGTATGTCTCACCTGTCTCGGTATAGCACTGGCGGCTATTTCCGGGGCAGTCATTCCGCCCCATGAGGTCAGGGCAGGCGAGGAGGAAATGGTTTCGCTGACTGTTACCGATGGGGCTATCAACTATGGGAAACTGCCTGTCGGTGGAACTCAGGATACTACCGAAAGCGGGGTGAATAACACTCAGACCGTCACCAATACCAGCACGGTTATGGTGGATTTTTACATAGTGAGCAGTGACGCCATAGGTGAACAGGTTAACTGGACACTGGCAACTGTAGCGGGTGCTGAGCAGTATACCCATGCGTTCTCCACCAACGGTGGCGCAACTTGGACGAGTCTGCGGAGTGCCATCAATGTCAGGCGTCTTGCACTGAATGTTGATGTTGATGAAGAAAGGAGTTTTGACTTGCGGATCGGGATGCCGACCGCAACCGCTGATTTGGGTTCACACACCATCACCGTTTACATCTTTGCAGAGATGTCAGAGTGATACTGTCAGCGCGCTATGGATAGGCGCTATGGATAGGCGCGCTATGGATAGGAGCTTTGGACGGGCAGGTAACCTTATCGCAATAATGCTTCTAATGCTGGCAGCGGTAATGCTTCCAGCAAGCGGCTACTGCTAGTAGCGGTGATGTCACCTGTAGCGTCAGGGCTACTTTTATATCTAATATAACTGTTTCCAATATCGGCACTTCTCATGCTACTGTCAGCTGGCAAACCACGGCCGAGTCGACCTCTCAGGTGTTCTACGATATCGAGCCACACGCAGACCTAGTTAATTACCGATACAACACCGAGGAAGATCTCAACCTTGTTACAGAGCATAGCGTCGTTCTCGCCAGTCTTAACTCCGGGACTCGATATTATTACCGAGTTAAGTCCACCACGGACAGCTTGACCGCCATATCTGGCGATAATATCTTTAGGACCCTCTCTGTGCCCAGCTCAGATGTATCAACTGATGATTATACCCTGCGCATCAACATAGACGGCAAAATCTCCTCCTGGCCGGTTAGTTCCCGCGGCCAGTTGAGAGATTACGCGATGACCCCAGACGATGGTCTCGTAGCTCTCTACCTTCCCAAAGGTACTGTGTGCCAGCGCAAAGACGGTGAAAGGCTGTATGAAATTGCCGTTCAGGCAGTGAAGCAGCCACCAGAAATACCTGACGGTTACTTTCTTATAAGCGAGGTCTATGACTTTTTACCCAACGGTGCGACATTTACCCCACCGATAACACTAACCATAAGATATGATAATGAGTATATGCCTGACGGGACGAACGCAGAGGATCTGTATATCGCGCGCTATGACAGCGGTCTTTGGATTCCACTAGGGTCTACAATCGATATCCAGAACCAGACTGTCACCGCCGATATAGACCATTTCTCCTTACATGCCATAATAGGCAAACCGCCCGTAATTTCGCCAGCTTCATTTATCGTTTCAAATTTGAGCATCGAGCCAGCCGCAGTGGCACCAGGAGAGACAGTATTGATCACAGC
>VGNY01000195.1 GCA_016865895.1 Chloroflexota bacterium
GTCGGAAGCATCCATAGTATTCGACGAGGCCGAAAACAGACTTCATACCATAAAGGCGGTGATGGTAGCAACGCTAGGTTCATAGTTGGTGAAAGCCAACTTGCACTTAATCTATATTTTTGTGTTTTGCCAAACCTTGGCGAGTATAGCCATTCGAACCGGGACTCCATATCCAGCCTGCTCGAACATTTTTACCCGTGGTAAATTTTCTACCTCTGGTCGAATTTCTTGTTCTTCTTCGTCAACTGGCATGGGATGGCAGAAAAAGGTCCCTTTTTGCTGGCTCATTTTATAAACTTCTTCAGTCACGGCAAAGTTATCTTTGTTCCGCTGGTAAGCTAGAAGGAGCTCACTGTCTTTTATTCGATTCTTTTGGACTCGCACCACATAACAAATATCACTCTCTCGAACTACTGCTTTAATATCTGAGGCTTCTTCAAATTCAACTTCTTTTTGAGATAAATAAGACTTCAATTCCGGTCTTATTTCTAATCCTTCAGGAGCAACAAAAAACATCTTTACTCCTGGATATTGACTGAGCAGGAAAGCATCAGAGTTAACTACTCGGGAAAACTTCAAGTCTCCAATAAAGGAGATAGTAAAATGGTCCAATCTTCCCAGGAGCTTTTGAAATGTATAAGCATCAAGTAAAGCTTGGGTAGGATGTTCATCAGCCCCAGAGCCGGCATTGATTATCGGTACCGATGAGACTCTAGCTGCTCTATCTGCCGCATCGTTTTCCGGATGGCGCAAGACAATGATGTCTGCGTATCCTAAATGGCCTTTGGCTGCCCCGCTGACCATTTTGATGGTATGCTCTAGGCTTTCGCCTTTGGCCGCTGAAGAAAATTTAGCAGCATTTTCTGTACCGATTACAGTTGCTCCCAGGAGAAGGGCTGCTCTCTCAAAAGAGAAACGAGTCCTCGTGCTTTCCTCATAAAAAAGACTGCAAATAGTCACGCCACTCAGATTTTTAAAATTTCTCACACCTGCTTTAAGTGATTTATTAAAACCTTCAGCATCTTTAAGCAAATCTGCAACTATCGATGTTGTGAGCTGCTCGGCCTTAGTTAGATGATAAAGCTTCTCCATGTTCTCCCCCCGAATTCAAATATTTATGACCTAGTTTAACATATCAGGTGTAGTTTCATCACCAAGCGATTACACTCACTGAAAAGTCTACAAATGGCTAGAGAATTTATTTTAGCTGGTTGTTTAAGGAAAAAGCTCTCCTACCTCACGAACTGAATCGAAGATATAGTCTGGGGTGATAGGGGATTCCAAATCGCTTTCCTGGAACTCACCTGTCTTCACAAGCGCTGTCTTCAGTCCTGTATTTCTGGCACCCAGGATATCGGTGCTGAGCCTATCTCCTACCATAAGAATCTTGTTTTTTTCCGTAATATCCATAGTGTGTAGAGCGATTTCGAAGACGTAGCGATTTGGTTTCCCTATATAGGTGGCTTTGATGTTGGCTGCCTCTTCCAGCATTTTCCCGTACGCACCTACCGTCAACTCAAGCTCCCCCATGCTGTTATCAATTAGCTCAGGTATCATGACGATAAACTTGGCACCTTGAGAAAGCAAACGCAATGCCTTGTTGAGATTCTGAAAATTAAAATCTTCACGAAAGTCCCCTAGCACAACATATTCGGGGTTCTCGGAATCGTGGTGAAAGTCTCGGAACTCATCCAGCCCTTCTCGTTTCAGCATTATCCAGCATGACCCGGGGTGCAGGGTTTTCAAATACTGGGCTGTAGCAAAGGAGGCGGTTATCACCTCATCTTCATATACGGTAATCCCTTTTTTTCTCAATTTTTCGGCCAAGGATTTTCGACTTTCGAGGGTGCTATTGGAAAGAATCCGAAAGGTAATCCCTTTTTGGTGTAAGGAGTTTAGCAATTCGACGGCACCTGGGTATACTTTCCCCTGAAACATGAGCACTCCGTGCAGGTCGAATATTACACCTTTGAGTTCAGGTCTATTGTAATGTCTTTTCGGCATCGTTGAGACATGAATTATAGCATATTGAGATTGCTTATTAATGTCATTCTGAGGAATCCCAACAGATTGGGACGACGAAGAATCTCACAGATTCTTCGCGCAGTTTACCCTGGACGAGATTCTTCAGTCGCTTCGCTCCTTCAGAATGACAATGAAGGGCTCAGAATGACACTCAATTGTTTGTAAACAATCTCTAGCACATCAAGCAGTCCTTTAAATCTCTACCATTAAGTGATAATTTGTAACCTATCTACAGGAGAGCGAGATGGTAGAACCCAAACAGATTGCGTATGGAGAGCCTGTTAGGAGCACCTTGGTGAGGGGAATTGACACATTAGCCTTTATGGTGTGCTCGTTACCGAAGCTGTGGTCGCCAGTATCCCAGAGAAATAACTCTGCTGGAAGCGTTGATATCGCTCTTACACTTAATACTTAACCGGGATTCCCCATATCAATTTCTCAACCAGGCAATTTTCATCACTTATTGCCATTAATCCGCATAATATGCCTTTACTGTCCGGCTGTCAATACCCCCTCCGGACCCACCCACCCTGTTGAACCAT
>VGNY01000196.1 GCA_016865895.1 Chloroflexota bacterium
ACGCCGCCCCGGTCATTCCGGTTGCCTCGAACTCCCCGATAATCCGCTCCCACTCCCGCCGCGTTGCCGCCCGACGTTCAGCCCATCCTTCTTTCGATTCGCTCATGCCGATTGCTCCTTTCAAGCACCAGTATCGGCGACCTGATGTTTAAAAGGAAGATGCGGTTGGTGAGACGCTTACGTTGAAGCACCTGTCTCTTACGGTGTCAATTTCTTGGACCCTCTTTCTTCTATCTTCTTGATGCTTTCAATAGCTCTCTTGCGTATCCATTCAGTCTCATCCGTCTTCGCAATCTCCTGAAGAACATCAATGCAACTCTCATCGCCAACTTCACCCATAATTAACGCGGCTCCCATATAACATGGCTTTCGGCACTTGCATTCATCCAGCAACAGTTGACGGGCCGCCAGCGTATCATAATGCTTGAGAGCAAGAAGTGCTTCCCCTCGTATGGAGGAGTTCAGCTCCGTAGCCAGCACACCAGAGATAATATTGAAGCCCTCATCCGATGCTTTCACACCCAGAACGCGAATCACTTTCCTCTTGAGCGAGACATCAGCAGTTTCAAGCATATTTCGCAGGAGATCGACGTCGCCTTTAGTGAGTTTTTCGGTCGAGTACTGCATCTTGATCAGAGCGCGTAGTCTTGCCGATGTGTCGCTGCTTATATTAGACAGCACTTGACGCGCACCTTTCAGTGAGTCGCTATCCACATCTAATATTTTGATTGTCAATGGTGCCGACGTAACCGCACCAACCCAGAGATTGCTTGGGAAGCCGACGGGGCGAACAGAAATCTGTTTGATGTAGCTAACGCTATATAGACCTGTGACCGTCAAGCTCTGAGGTCTGCTACTCTCCCACCTGTCTACATAGACTTCGGTAAGATCTGTGTTTCTCACTGCGGCACCGTTTGTCGCTAAGGCCACCCATCTATCACTAAAGAGAGGGCGACCATCGCTACGTCCACTGCGCGATAGTGTTATCCCATCGGAGCGCATGACATGGAGATTACCATAGAAGATGTTAAAAGTATCTTCTTTGTACTCCAGCACTTGAGATGTGTCTTTTGCCCCAATCTGCAGGGTGACGGGGATCGGATCACCAATAACATATTCGGTCCGGGGTGTACTGAAGAATAGTTCAACGGGAGCAGATTGTTCGTCGCCAACCGACGTAAACGCCGTTAAGATCATCAAGACACAAAAAGTCCTCATAGTGCATTCTCCTTAGTACGTATTCTTGGATTGCTTTCCTGGATTTGCCCAGTCCTGGCTCGCGTCGCCGACAGCGTTTCGAGCTTTCCATTCACACCAAAACTCCTGATCATTGCCTAGCCAGAAAGGCGGGGTAAAGGAGCTTGGGGTGCCGGGATTAAGGCCCAAATACGCATGCGCCTCTTCTACCTGATCGGGAATCCAGTCCCGCTCAGGCAAATCGGTGTCTTCCATGTTGGCCCATTCGCCATCTGGCTGCTTCCACTTAATGGCGACTCCCCAGTGGTGTGTCTTTTCATGTTTCACTGTTAGAGCCATATTGTCTATACCTTTTTTGTCAATGGTCAAACCGGCAGACTCATACTGGGAAGCACCCGATGCCCCGTCATAAAATGTGAAATGTGGATTGTCTACATCGCCATTGTATTCGGCATACGTCCGCGCATTAGGCCCGCCATAACTGTACATACGGCTCGTATGATCATAGCCGGGCACCGCAGTTCCCGCCCAATAGTAGTACCAATTGGGTGTATCTATGACCCCGGCCGCGACTCCTGGATGATTCTTCGCTTCCTTCGGAAAAAACACCTCGTAGTCCTTCTCATCCAACTTGCAACCGTCAGCATCACACACGGCAGCTTTCTTATTTCCAAACGCTGCGTTCTCCTCCGGCAGACCAACAAACCTCACCGTGGCGAGCAAGTAGTCACCCGATGCAGTCGGTATGCCGCCTGGGTTTGTCTCAACCCATACCAACGTGGAACTATCTATTGCGCTAACTTCCATGCGGCATTGACTCGCAATTAGACTAGCAATACCGCTCGGCGTGACTTTTGCCTTGATCGGCAGTGAAAGGATACCAACATCTGCAGACGAAAAGGTGAATTCGTTCGCCCCATCTGGCACAAGCCCGGTTCCGTCACCACCATCAACAGGATCAAGCACCGGATCACCAGCGGGAGTAATCAAGTCGACTTTGAAGACGGTAATCACATCCTCAAACGTCGTTCCACAGATTTTAACGCCGTATTTCTCTCCAGCTTTGGCCGCCTCAGTTAGTTTCACAAAGGGATCCCAATCAGGAAACAGCGAGGCCGTCCGGCAGTTGAAGCCCAATGCACGCGGCGAAAGTTCAAACTTGGTCGCCTCCACAACCGACATCTTGTGCACATGGTTAGTATCCGTATGGTTCGGAACTGCTCGGTTACTCTCATTGGCCTGGCATGGCAACTTGTAGCTGTTTGTACTGCCTTCGCAAATGTAGATT
>VGNY01000197.1 GCA_016865895.1 Chloroflexota bacterium
AGGGAAAAGGTAAACGCAAGTTCGGAAAAGGTCTGAAAGTTGAGTGTTGACACAGTATACAGTTGCAGGAAAGAAGCAAAAAACAGACCTACAATCCCTCCGATCAGGCCAAGGAGCAGAGATTCAAAAAGAAAGGATATCAGGATGCTCTTTCTCTGAAATCCAAGGGCGCGCATGGTACCGATCTCAAAAACACGGTTTGCCACTGCGGAATACATGGTAATCATAGCGCCGATAATCGCACCAAGGGAAAATATGATCGTGAGTGATACGCCAAGGATGCGAAGAAATCGTGCCATGATTTCTGATTGTTTCTCATAATATCTTGTTTCCCTCATTGCATCAAGGGTGAGGCGGGGATCGTTTTCAAGACGTACTTTGACCTTCTCAAATTCTCTTGGATCATGAAGGTTAAAGATAACAGATGAATATGCAGGCCTCCGGAATACCTGCATCAGTTGATCAACATCTCCCCATATCTCTGAATTGAAAGCTGTATTGCCTGCATCGAATATCCCCACTACCATCCAGTCTCTCATCCCAAAACGAAGGTTCTCTCCGATGCCGCCTCCCTGGAACCTTTTTGCGATACTCATCCCGGCAATAATCTCAGCTGTCCCGGTTCGTGGCATACGTCCTTCAACGAGCTTCACCTGAGGACGTAAAGTCAAAGAGTTCTCCCCGATTCCCCTGATTACTACATTTGAGGGTTTATCAGTTCCACGCTTGGGTAATGTGATTAGGACCACCAGCTCTTTTGCAACGAGTTTTTTCCCATCCTTGCTTGTTGCTATCTCTGGTTGGGTCTCGACGATCGAGGCCTGCAGCCTTTCAATGCCGCTCTGCACCTCAGCCTCTGATGCTTTCCTGATTACCACCACATTATCATATGAGCCTGTTTCTACAAGCGTCTTTCTCAGTCCCTCGGCAAGCATGAGCACCGCAGCAAATACAAAGACGACCAATGCCATGCCTGATGCGGTCAGCACAGTAGTGAGTCTACGTGTCCATAGATTTCTGAGGCTGTATGAAAAAGGTATCTTCATCTATCCGATCCTTCTCAAGCCATCGGCAATGCGTATGTTGACAGCACGCCATGCAGGGAAAAGCGCTGCAACAGATGCCACAACAAGAGCAGCTCCTAAATCCATATAAATAGTCTCTGGCTCTACAATAAATACCGGGAAATAGTTGCTCAGTTCTTTCCCGAAGATTTTTGCAGCAGGAAAGGTGAGGAAGATACCCAGAGCAGTTCCAACCATTGTAATCGCAAGAGACTCACCAAAGATCAGCCCGGTGATGTGGAAGCCCCTGAAGCCTAATGTCTTGAAAATGGCATGTTCACCAATCCTCTCGCGGGCTGTCATTGCCATGGTGTTTGCAACAACCGCCATGATAATAAAAATGATCAAAAAAGAAACGAGCTGAATTGCGATAACAATCGCTTCAGTCATCGAGATAAAGCCTAAGGTGAAAGCCTTTTCGGTTTCGGTCAATGTTTCGGCAAGAGAATTCTTAAAGGTCTTATCTATTCTTACGGCTGCCTCTGCTGCAATATTCGGATTGGTTACCTCGATCATGTACCAGCCGACCTGGTCAGCACGGAGCGGCGCCGTCTTTTTCAGAGACTCATTGAGATATTCCCAGTGAAAGACAAAGGCTGTCTCATCAACAGTCTCGTCCCTTCCCCTATAAATACCACGGATGACAAAATCCCAGTTACCAGGATAAATTGTTCCTTTCAGAGTGATGATATCACCAATTTTCCACTTATACCTTTCTGCAAGTTTACGGCCTGCAACTGCAGATTTCCTGTCACGGTAGAAGGCAGCCTTCTGGTCAGGTGGAATGATGATTTCAGGGTACATCCTGAGGTACGTCTCTGGTTCAACCGCATAGTTTGCAAAGAAGTGTTTTTCGTCAATATAGATCCCCCCAAACCATGTACCGTATGAGACACCTTTGATTCCTTCGATCTGGCGTATTTTTTCTTTATACGAAAGAGGTAGGGGAAATACTAGTGACACAGCGTTTCTCGTCACAAGTCTGCTTGCTGACGACGCTTCAACTCCGACATACCAAGCGCTGATTACTGTTCTCAAGAGACCGAATGCAAGGATAGCAATAGCAACTCCGAGAATGGTGAGGAATGTACGCAGTTTATGCCTGAATGCATTTTTAAAAATCAGTTTGAGGATGTGCATTTAATACACCTTTGTCGAGATGTTTGATTATATGTGCCATTTTTGCGGCTCGTGGGTCATGGGTTACCATGATGATTGTTTTGCCGAGTTCATGAACAAGGCGTTCCATGAGTTCAAGCACATCAGTCGCTGATACCCTGTCAAGGTCACCAGTAGGTTCATCTGCCACGAGGATGGTCGGATCCGTGACAATTGCACGGGCAATTGCAACACGCTGCTGCTGTCCTCCTG
>VGNY01000198.1 GCA_016865895.1 Chloroflexota bacterium
AGAGAATAACAGCGGCACCAGTTATTGGACCTGGCCGCAAATTATTGAGTTTGCCTCCATGGAGGAGACGCTATACCCTGGCGACTTTCTCGGCTCAGGGACTGTGGAGAGGGGCTGTGGTGGTGAGCTGAACAGATGGCTTCAGCCCGGCGATGTCATCGAGCTTGAGGTTGAGTGCATCGGCATCCTCAGAAATCGGGTTGGCGAGAAGCCGCCCAAGCGGACTTTTACTCGCTGATTTCATTTTCACCTAGCCTTGCCCAAAACTAGCATCCTATGGGTCCCTTCATGGCGACCTTAAAAGGTCGCACTACAATGGGGGTATATATTTTAACAAAAGTTGCCCTAGATGGGATTACGATGACAAACCATCATTGCGCGTCCAGGCTCTGAGACCTTCGTTTTATGTCATTCTGCCCCCGATTTATCGGGAAGAATCTCATCCAGGGTAAACTCCGCAAAGGGGCAGCCAAGCAGTCTAAAAGGCAATAAAAAGAGAGGGAGCACCATAGGTACCCCCTCCATTATTCAAATGCGAACTGTCGACTAGGCGGGACGACGGAAGCTTAACATTAAGAACACTACGGTCGCCAAGACCAGCATACCCACGATTATAATAGCGATAGTCCCACCGCTCACAGGTGTCTTGGTAGTGCCGCTACCGGCACCAAGTATGGTGAAGCTGCCTTTCTGTCCACCAACATCCACGGTATAAGTTCCCGGCTGGGACTTGGTTACGGTGAACTTCACCGGCTGAGTGCCCTGCGGGCCAACGCTGACCATCTTCTGTTGCTCTACCTGCCCGTTTATCTTGAGGGCGACATTATAGTTGCCAGCCTCATCACCAGTATTGACCACATTGGTTGAGATAGTCACCGGCTGGTTGGCAGATGTCTGTTGTGGGCTGACACTCAGATATCTCACTGACATTTGAGGTGGGTTGAGTGGGCGTGGTGGTGTCGGTGACACTCGTGGTTTTGGTGGTAGTGCTGGTGGTTCTGCTGGTGGTGCAACAGCCTTAACTGCCTCATATTGGGTAAAGTGGTCAATGTAAAATGTGAATGTCCCGGCAGCATAAGTTTTATTTGTAATAGTGGGGTAATTTGGGTCATCAGGCGAGATAACATTACCGTCGTCATCTTTTACAATCAAATTGGGCATCTCAGTAAAGCCAAGAGCGTCAAGCCCATACATAACAAGCTTGGCTCCCAGAGCTGACATAGCCGTGGCTAAATCAGAATCAAATTTCAGGCTCGCCGCCGCTATTTCCATCATTGCCCCCAAATTTTCTAAGGCATCTCTTGTTGCTTCATTAGTGAGGTTAAGGCAGGTGGTCAATATAACTCCCCCCTGCCCAGTTTTCTCAAAAAACAGCCCGGCGTCTCCAGTTGGCGTGGCAGAAGGATTGGGAAGTTCTCCAATGTTAGATGTTATTCCTTGTCCGGCTAAATCGGCATCAATGGTACTTAGTAATGGAGCCCCTCCAGGTTGACCGGCATCATTGAACCAGCCCTTGGTGGTAGACTGGTCAGTTTGCCAGGTGTCAGGGTCAAAACGGGCTGCCGATGTGCCCTGAGACGGTGGTTGTAGCGAAGTCCCAGTTCCATAAGCGACGTTGTATATACCATTGGCACCGGGGGGAACACCATCAAAAATTGTAATATTGCAACTTGTCGGACTATTAGGCAACCAGTCACCGGTAGGCTCAAAGACAAGAATGCCCTGGGCAGGAAGAGTAGTAGAGCAAGCCAACCCCAGGGCAAGGGGTAGAGCTTCCGGGGCTCCACCATCCACAACCTTAGTAATATACCAACCCGTCAGGTCAATATCAGATGTAGTAGTATTGAAAAGCTCCACCCATTCACTCTCGCCTGCATCTGGATTTGACACAAACTCGTTGATAAGCACATCACCCAGGTTAGCCGCCTTCACCGGACTTGCCGGCACTATTGCCGCACCCATCCCCACGACTAGCATCAATGCCATCACTACTGAGAAAGTTCTCCAGACCCTTAATTTAGCCATCTTTCATCTCCTTACGTTGATTTCAAATTCAACCGTTCACTAACGACTAGCATAATACTAAACATAGGTCTTGCGGAAAATTTTTTGAAACCAGGCTTGAGGCGCTCGTGTTGCCTTACTCAAAGGCTTGTCCCGGGCGTCAGCCCCTCGCAATGACAGGTACCGTCGTGGTTTGTATTTTGCATGGTGGGTCACCTGTGGGCAGGTGGCTCAATTGTCATTGGAAAAAAGCGACCCTAAAGGGTCGCACTACATTCAAGACGGAGAGTTCATAAACACTCTCATGGGTGGAAAGTCCTTGACAATAGCTCCGATTTGAAATACGCTAGGGGCGGCTCGAAGTTC
>VGNY01000199.1 GCA_016865895.1 Chloroflexota bacterium
TTCGGATTTGTGGAAGGGGAAGTGGCTGGAGATAAAAGTAGCCATTTCCTTTACCTTAGGGCTTACATGACAACCTTTATCCAGTCCCATCTTCTCATCCAGGAGGAAACGGTTCTCACCATTGCTACCACGATACAGCCTTCGCCTTATCCTGACATCACCAAAGACTGTCTTTACCCGGTGCTCCTTCAGACACTCTACTTTAAGGCTTTGGTCTTTCTCTTCCATCAGTTGCTTATCTACATTTTCAAGCAAAGTCTTAGCTAACTCCTGAGCTAAACTGCAAGTCCAGTTGAAGATTTCCTCCTCCCATCTCCACACATCCCCCTTGAGTTTTACTGCTAACTCATCTATGCTTTCCACTGAGAGACCTCCTTAATCTAAAGATTAGCTCTTACAAGCCATCCACGATTCTGCGAGGTCTCTCTTCTAATTTCAACCCCGACCGACCAAAATATTACAGTATCTACCCTCCTAACCTCATCTGTCCAATCATAGGGGTGCAGTCCATAGGATTCCTGTAATACTTATTAGAGGATTAGATGTTAGAGGATTAGATGTTGAGTATGTTGTTCTAATATTGGCTATTGGGCTAGTTGCCCTTTCAACACGTTTTTTACTTTGGAGATAGTCAGGAGATGTGAAGTATGGATTATGAAGTTAGGGGATTCGAACCGTGGCCATTACGGTAATATGATTACCAAAATGGAATCTAATACTAAGCGGAAAAGTCAAGAGTTCGAGTTAATTTGAGGTGATAATATTACTTGAATTGGCTGCCGAGCCAGGATTCGAACCTGGGCTAGAGGATCCAAAGTCCCCTGTGCTACCACTACACAACTCGGCATCTCTGAACTTGGTGCCGAAGGTCGGATTCGAACCGACACGAGAGTTGCCCCTCAACAGTTTTTGAGACTGCCGCGTCTACCATTCCGCCACTTCGGCCAGAAGCCTATCGAACAGCTCTCGCCTTCAGTATTGGAATTCTACCATTGCTATTAGGGCCATGCAACACAGGTTGCAGGATTGAATGGAAAGACCAAATACCTTTGTCATGGTTTAGGGGGTGTGATTTTAAATATGGCTCTGAATACATGAATAGTTTTCTCGCCTAAAGATATTATTCCATCGCCTATCCTAGTGAGGCCAAGTTCAATTGAATCAGCTGCCTTGTTAATGGCAAGCTGTGGCCTTGCTGGTGGAGTAGCATTCTCACTTGGAGCTTCCTTTTCCTTCAAAAATGTTTCGGCCAATACTAATCCTAACTTAAATCTTGCTTCCAAGTTGCTCATCCCTGACCGGAAAATCTCCAAATCTCCTACCTTGCTTTCTATGTCCTTCTCGAGGGCAGTTTTTACAGCAGTCATCTTCGATATAGCATCCTCGCATATTTTAGAGTAGTCATCCTTTAATATGTTGTACTGAGCTTCTATAACCGACACCTCTGCTTTCAGTTTTTCCAGGTTTGACAGTAGCAGTTCGGCCTTTTCCTTTGCCGAGTAGGTCGATTTCAGCGCTTCAATGACTGTGTCACTCGTTAGCTTTCGACTTCGTTTGATCAGTTTCGGTCCCAGTTCGAGGTGAGCTTTTCTGTTCATCTCAATCACAGCTGAGAGTTGCTTGGATTATACATCTAGCCAAAACGAGATTGAATATCATCATGGATTGTTTTCAGGAGCAATGATGGGTACGTATACGTCTCAATCAGGTTCGAGTTTTTGGCGAAAAGCTGACAATTGACGAAAGCTTACGATTCAAAGTAAGACTCGCTTACTTTAGGTTGCCCCCGGCGTTTTTTCCAGGTTTTCGTATACACTTTTTTCCGGTCGGCGGTAAGTTCTTTTGCCGTTTCGGAGACGTCAGCTGCCTTATCCTTTAATAGTTCCCTTGTTTCTTTTCCAGATCGAGGCGTGAAAAGAAACCCAAGAGCTAGACCGATAGCTATTCCCAAGGTAAAACCGATAGCAAATCCAGACCCTGAATCCCTATTACTCATTTTCCTCTTCCGTTTCTTTTACAGACACCCTGCTTATAGGGTCCTCATCTAGCAACTTCACCTATCTAATATATTATATCAGATGTGAAAAGACATGGATACAAAATGTACACGTCCAGTACATTATATAGGCTGTCCGAAAATGTAGCCTCGACCCTTTAGGGTCGGGCTCCCGAGGCTAAAGCCTCGGGGCTACATGTTTAATGTGTATCATCAATGAGCTATAATTTTTCCTACAAAGTGGGAGAGACAGATTGCCAGCTAGTGTCCCGAATGTGGTGGAAAAAGGAATCGGCATATCCTACCCTATAGGAAAGCCAAATAAAAACAAAGGAGGATATACCGATGGAGAAAGGATACCATAAGGGACAA
>VGNY01000200.1 GCA_016865895.1 Chloroflexota bacterium
TTATAGGTGATATGTCAATATATTTCTGAAAAAACGTCTCACAACATTTTGCCTTGTGAAGGCTGAAATTGTATTTGATGGGTAGATGGTCTAGCTTCGGTGGTAATTTTCAACTGTTAAAGTCGAGGCTGGCGGTTATCTAGCCAGCATTCCTGAAAGTTTACCCCATGTGGATGAACCACCAGCTTTCGCCTATGAGAGCACCGGCATCGAGGCCATGTTTCGCGACCTCAGAGACCCAGACTTTCGCTCCCGCCGTGTTTTCACCTTTCACAAACCTGAAACGCTCAAAGAATGGCTATCCCAGCATGATACCCTCAGAGCTAATCTCAAAACTATGCCCCCTTTAATAACAAACGGGCTAAGGGATTGCCAGATTGAAGCCATAATCAACCTGGAAAAGTCCTTCGCCGAAGCCAGACCGCGCGCTCTAATCCAGATGGCTTCTGGTAGCGGCAAAACTTACACCGCCGTCAGCTTTATATATCGCCTCATTAAGTTCGCCAACGCCAGAAAGGTTCTTTTCCTAGTCGACAGGAGCAACCTTGGCCGTCAGGCGAGAGGCGAGTTCCAGAATTACACCACCCCCGATGATGGCAGGAAATTTACCGAGCTCTACAATATCCAGCACCTCACCTCCAATACCATAGACCCTGTAAGCCGCGTCTGCATAACTACCATACAACGGCTCTACTCCATGCTCAAGGGAGAACCTGATTTCGATGCCGAGCTTGAGGAACGTTCTCTATCTGATGTGCTGCCCGCACTTCTCCCCGAGAAGGAAATAGCATATAACCGTAACATCCCCATAGAGACCTTCGACTTCATAATAACCGACGAGTGTCATCGCTCTATCTACCATCTCTGGCGCCAGGTGTTCGAGTATTTTGATGCCTTCGTCATCGGACTTACTGCCACCCCCTCAAAACAAACCCTGGGCTTCTTTAACCAGAACCTGGTCATGGAATATAGCCATGAGCGTGCTGTAGCTGACGGCGTCGGCGTCGGCTATGATGTCTACCGTATCATAACGGATATCACCCAGCATGGCAGCCTGGTGAAAGCTGGCTTTTGGGTAGACAAGCGACATAAGCTCACTCGTAAGGTACGCTGGGAGCAACTTGACGAAGACCTCGATTATCCACCGGAGCAGCTTGACCGCTCGGTAGTCACTCCTGACCAGATAAGAACGGTAATAAAGACCTTCAGAGACAGGCTATTCACCGAGATATTCCCAGGCAGGACCGAAGTCCCTAAAACGCTCATCTTTGCCAAGGATGACTCCCATGCCGAAGACATTGTCCACATCGTCAGGGAGGAGTTCGGCAAGGGAAACGAGTTCTGCAAGAAAATCACCTATAAGACCACCGGCGAGAAACCTGAAGACCTCATCACCAGCTTCCGTAATTCATATAATCCTAGAATCGCCGTGACTGTAGACATGATTGCCACCGGCACCGATATCAGACCGCTTGAATGTGTCATATTCATGCGAGATGTCAAATCCCGCGTGCTCTTCGAGCAGATGAAAGGCCGCGGCACCCGCACCATCTTGCCCACCGAATTTCACAGCGTTAATCCCGATGCCACACATAAAACACATTGCGTCGTCGTCGATGCCGTCGGCGTCTGCGAAAACGATAAGACAGAGTCGCGCCCCCTGGATAGAAAAAAGAGCGTCCCCTTCGATAAGTTACTAATCTCTATCGCCCTGGGCAATAGAGATGAAGACACCCTCTCCTCTCTGGCGAGCCGCCTTGCCAGACTTGATAGAGAGTTAGAAGCCCTGGATAAGCAGGAAATTCAAACCGTCGCTCAGGGCACATCGCTGAAAGACATGGTGAATCGCCTGCTTGATGCACTAGACCCGGACAAACAAATAGATAAGGCTAAAGAGCTTTTCAACACCGAAGAACCAACCGAGCCACAAGTGCAAAAGGCTTACCTCGAACTAGCCAAAGGTGTCTGCATTCCCTTCGATAACCCTAAACTGCGCGACCTGCTAATAGACCTCAAGCGAAAAAGCGAGCAGATTATAGATACCGTCAGCCAGGACAAGCTCATCTTCGCTGGTTTCGACCCTCAGGCAAAAGAAAAAGCCCAAGCTATTGTTGCCACCTTCAGGAAATTCATCGAGGAGAACAAAAACGAGCTCACCGCCTTACAGATACTCTACAGCCAGCCCTATGTCAAACGATCTCTCACCTACGATGCTGTAAAGCAGCTCGCCGATGCCATCAAAAAACCACCCTATAAACTCACCCCCGAGCTTCTCTGGCACGCCTATGACCAACTGGAAAGTTCAAAGGTCAGAGGCGCCGGCCCTCAGAAGCTTTTGACCAACATTGTCTCTCTT
>VGNY01000201.1 GCA_016865895.1 Chloroflexota bacterium
GGGCTATCGACAGAACGCCGACCCGGACAGCCTCCAGCCAGGTCAATTCTACGTCAAACGCGACCTGGCCCGCTATCTCCCGATGACCCACGTTTGATACTCCACCCTGTTACGCCAGCTCACCTGCTACCGATCAGCCGACGCAGCTCGTTCAACGCCTCGGTGTTCGCCCGCACTACCTCGGCGTTCACGGCCAGGGCCCTGTTGCCCTCCTCTAACTTCTGGATCAGTACCGCGTTGATGCTCTCCAACCTGGTGGCGTAATCTTCCCGCTCTCTGATGCGCTGCTCATACAGTTGTTTTACACTCCAGATGGCAAACAGCGCCAGGGCCGCCGTCGCCGACTCCTTCAATACTGCTTCGATGAGCGCTACGATGTCCATCCCCCCCTCCAAACAAAAAGAGCCGCCCCCGGCTCTTCGCCGGGCAGCGGCTCTCTGATTACGATGAAGCCGATCGTGTTCAGCTTTTACGCTGAATGGTGATCGAGTTCCCTACCTCCCTCAGCTCGGTCTTCAGCGACGCCCCACTGAAGTGCAGCGTCACCGAGCCCTGCTCCATAGAGTTGATGCGGTCGGCGTTGATGCTCAGCCAGCGGACCATCTCCGCCGTCCTCCCCTCGACGGGGAATCGCCGACCGTCAAATTCGAGGGTTACGTGCAATGTCATTATAGCATCCTATGATGAAGTTGTCAAGTCGCACCAATCCGCATCCTCTATATCCTCTATCTCTCCATATCCTGTATCGGATCAACGTCACTGCAGCCAAGCCGACGGTGTGGGGGACTGACAAGGCAATTTCTCTCCGTATCCTCTATCGGATCAACGTCACTGCAGCCACGGCCAAGTCGAAGCGCTGAGGGAAGCAGAACACCTCTCCGTATCCTCTATCGGATCAACGTCACTGCAGCTTGGAGGTTAATGATGTACCAAAACTATCAACGCACTCTCCGTATCCTATATCGGATCAACGTCACTGCAGCTTGGAAAGTTTGTTTGCCGACGCAACGAGGGAACTGGCTCTCCGTATCCTATATCGGATCAACGTCACTGCAGCGAGAGCGACCGCTGGACAGCCTGGCTATACTCCCTCACCTCTCCGTATCCTATATTGGATCAACGTCACTGCAGCCTAATGAAATGATCCTGGATTCCCTCCGTGGCGCGTTCAGCTCTCCGTATCCTATATCGGATCAACGTCACTGCAGCGAGCGATATTTGAGCGAATAAACTACGCCCGGCGGCCTCTCCGTATCCTCTATCGGATCAACGTCACTGCAGCGTTGCACAATTTGCCCGTGATCAGGGTCGCCACTTTGCTCTCCGTATCCTATATCGGATCAACGTCACTGCAGCTTGTTGGAAAGTTTGTTTGCCGACGCGACGATGCAGTCTCTCCGTATCCTCTATCGGATCAACGTCACTGCAGCGTGCTAGTGCAAAATGGCGACCTGGACAAAGCAGTAACTCTCCGTATCCTCTATCGGATCAACGTCACTGCAGCCGCTGGCAGCCTTTGAGCAGAGAATCACAATAATCGCCTCTCCGTATCCTCTATCGGATCAACGTCACTGCAGCATGACCACAAAAAAGCTTGCCCCTGGCGGGCGGCCACTCTCCGTATCCTATATCGGATCAACGTCACTGCAGCTTGCAGAACGCACCACACAAGCCGAGAAAGAGACGAACTCTCCGTATCCTATATCGGATCAACGTCACTGCAGCAGGGTCGCCGGCCCCGTCGCCCGATGATAGATTGCCTCTCTCCGTATCCTATATCGGATCAACGTCACTGCAGCCGAGCTATCGTCAACGCCCTGTCTGTTGTGTCTGCTTCTCTCCGTATCCTATATCGGATCAACGTCACTGCAGCGCGATAGTGTTGTTGCAGGGCTCGCGATCCTTGCAGCTCTCCGTATCCTATATCGGATCAACGTCACTGCAGCCTTCAATATACGATATTCGTCCGCAGTGAACACGACCTCTCCGTATCCTATATCGGATCAACGTCACTGCAGCAGAGTTCAGCAGGTGATGCTTGAATGGGCTGCCAGGCACTCTCCGTATCCTATATCGGATCAACGTCACTGCAGCCCAGCATATAGCGTACAATTTCTCGCTGTTTCAACCTGCTCCGAACGCTTCGGCGGCCAGCCCTGCCCAGTCAGTTTCGCAAATCGGTTTTTGCTCGCCAGGAGCCATGATTTGCGACCGCTTTCCCCTGATCGCACACTTGGTGAAGTTGCGGCTATCGTGATACGGCGGACGATAGGCATAGTAACCATACTCGAAATCGCCCTCTACGCTCATCGCCTCCAACAACTCCACAGGCACAGG
>VGNY01000202.1 GCA_016865895.1 Chloroflexota bacterium
CGACTCACTGTACCGGAAGGAAGGCAATACTAGCCATTGAAAAGGCGATGCCCAGTCAATTTCTGGTAAATATGTCTGGGACTAAACTAACCTTTGCGGCCTGAGTCAAATCAGCCTTTTTCGAGGCCACAATTCCGCTATCTAAATAAATCACAAAAAGAATGGAGAGATACTAGACGCTTTGGTTGTTGTGCTTGAACGAAATGGACAATTGTATGGTGCAACAAAACGCCCTCTTGTTCAGTAGCTTTTCAACGAATGCAATTAACTGCTTTTGCCTTAGCCTATGCTACCCGGGTGCCCTACCCTTGAAAAAATCAACGCCTGCCCTGAGTTACTTTCTATATTTCTTTTCTTCTGCTGCTGCGCCAGCCACTGGCACCTCCAATACGGGCACTGCCCAAACGCTCGCCCCCGCGAGTGCCAACGGGTACTGGGCTTCGGCTATGGCCTCGTTGCTTTCAGACTCTGAGATGGTAATGGATATAATTGAGTTCGGGGGAGCGCCGGGAAATGGTATTCCTTCACACACATAACTAGCCAGCAACTTTCGCCCTGGCATTTTGGCTACCTTGTCGGCAGCCTGTGCTACCTCCGCCGCCTTGGCGACGTCATACATTATGAAATTGATAAACTTCATTCTACACCTCCTCATTTAGTGTTACTACTGAAAAAGGCAGGGCACCCGACTACATGCTGTGGCTATCGACCAAAACCACCAAACTCGGACAAAAGTAACAGACTAACCATGCAAAGAAGCAGAGGCTAGCCGACCCACCGAGTGAAGTTCATTTGATTACCCAGACAGACTTTTTATTATCTTCTCTACTTGATCTACTGAAGCGATAGGATGTACCTTGAAGCTGACGTACGGAGAATACTGTACGAGCCTGCTGGCAACTTCTACCTCAGTTCCTTCATGAACTGCATATCCATTGATTTCGCCGACAAATGCCCCCCAATCCTTCGCTATGCCTGATTTCAGGTCTTGCTTAACCATCTCCAGCAGGAGACTCCATGCACCTCCCCGCTCCTTAGCATCGACGGGTACCCTACTCTGGTCTACCTCCCAAAGCACTAAATATTTTGCCATCAGTCTTAACCTCCTTTTACTTAGGTTTCGCAGATACTCAATTGGAATCAGCCAACCCCTTAGCTGTCTGCAAACAAAGAAGCTGGCTTTGGTTTGACATAGTCACCACCCCCTTCTCACTGAAACTGTTTTTGCCCCTAACTGACAGAGTACAAGCAACCGCCATCAAACAGCGATTCCAGTACCTTTGTCACATCCTTCGGCCTCCTCATAGAACATGTCCACCAAAACACAAAACCGACCACGTAGGGTCGGTTTCACTATTACTTCCTCGCCAGCTAAGTGCCCAAATTACAGCCGGTGCCTCATCAGCCCCCTAAGACTATTCGATTTTTAGCCACAAGAATCATCCAAAGACTCGAACGCAACCACCTCCCAGTTCAGTCAACGGTGCTCGTGAATTGACCTCGTCCCTGACCAATTCAGTCTACTTCAGATTCATAGCAACTGTCAATACCTCGGACTGCTATGTTGAGCCCTCATCGATAAGGAATGTGATAAAGAACTTCAAAGAGGGTACTTACACTAGCCAAATGACACAATGCGCTAATTTGTTGAATCAGAGGGTGGTAGAGGCTGTCAGCACTATCCAAATCTGTGAAATCGGCATTGATCGCGAACAACTGATAATGCCCGGTCAAACTCTGTACTTCTCATCCAGCCCGTATTTCTCCTCAAGCCCTACTACTGATGAAAACTCGTCAAATTGCATCATCTTGTCCAGCATAGCCATGCTGTTTCCTTCCTCAAGCAGGTGGTCAAAGGCTTCAGCTAGTGCCCTTGCCGCACTGTATATGCCGGTTAATGGATAGCCCACGCTGACAAACCCCATCTCTTTAAGCTCATCAAGCGGCAGGAGTGGTGTTCTGCCACCTTCGATCATGTTGACCACAACCGGAGCTTTGATACCAGATGCTATGCGTCTCAGCTCCTCTTTGCTATTTGGAGCATCGACAAAAATCAGGTCAGCACCGGCTTCTCTATATAGATTCCCCCGCCTGATGGCTTCATCAACGCTGTGTGTGGCAAGGGAATCAGTTCTCGCAATTATCATAATATGCTTGTTACTTCTTGCCTCTACTGCCGCTTTAATCTTCTGGATATGCTCCTCTGTTTCTACCACAGACTTCCCACGCATGTGGCCGCAGCGCTTGGGCCATGTCTGGTCCTCGAAGATTACCCCAGAAGCTCCCATTCCTATTAGCTCT
>VGNY01000203.1 GCA_016865895.1 Chloroflexota bacterium
ACGGCCAGAATTATAAGCCATACTTGCAAGGGTATATAAACACCAAGTCTTGCCTGCTTTCGCTGTCGCAAGGAAAAACACAAACTTGCCTGTCTTGATGTGTGGACACACCAATTCCCCGAACGCGCCCCCCATTGTAATCAACGGCTCTTCATTGACGGATGTAGCCTCTTGCAAGGCATCATCCATATTGAGTACGTCTAATTCTTCTACTTCATCCTGCTTGGACGGCTTGCCCTCTTTAAGAGCATCCTCGGCCAACTGGACGTTATCAGCGTCTAATGCCGCCTCAATTCTATCCTTAGTCTTGGCTAATGCCCTGCGCTTGAGATAAAGAAGCGTGTTATCAATCTCAAAAGCCGGATTGATAGCCTTCTCTTCAATGCCATTGATAAACTCTAGCATCGAAGGCAGTACACCATCAGAAAACCTGAACTCCTTCTGATTCTGGTTCAGGTAATCGAGAATATACTGCTTCTTAGGAGCGGTCTTATACTTCTTATAGAACGCAACACAGGCAGAAAGTACAGTATCAGCCCACTCTACGGGAATCAGCCCTTTCCAGTGAGGAATAGAGGAAAACAATTTGATATATTCGTCGTTAGTAATCGCATTAGATATAATGTCTTTCTGTATGATTGCATCGGTTGACATATCTTTAATTTCAAGTTCCATTATACCTTCCTGAGTAATGCTACTATAGTTTACTCTTGTCAATATCCGGCATACCTACACGTCGTTCTAGCGCGGCATCAATACCCTCAAATGGGTCATCCAACGCACGTATAGCGACATTGAGCATGTCATTCCTTCTATGGTCACCGCATAACAGACACCCTTTTAAGTAGTACCGTATTTCTTCTATGGTATAGGCATATCTGGTACAACTGATGGGTCAATTGCAACCAGTGTGTTATAATATTCCCCCGGTAATGTCCTCAGTTCAAAGCTGTGTCCGCATAAGATAAGGTGATCTACAATCCTCTGTGCCAATCTAACCATTTGCTCAGGCTTAATGTCATCAATGGAC
Organism: Chloroflexota bacterium; assembly: GCA_016865895.1. Taxonomy (GTDB): domain Bacteria; phylum Chloroflexota; class Dehalococcoidia; order GIF9; family UBA5629; genus VGNY01. The sequence continues at coordinate 1,031 of VGNY01000203.1, forward strand.
AGTTCCCCTATCCGAATACCATAAGTATCAGAAGAGCCGTAAGGATTGGCATCTTCTCCATTGAAAGTCTCAATAAATTCGTCACCTTCTAGCGAAACATGCGTGTTCATATCACTAACTCCTGTTCAGCTTGTTTAACCAACTTAGACTTCTTAAGCGTAAGATGCTTACTTAACTTAGTAATAACATCCTCGCGGATAAGGCTGTCGTCTGTAGAATTGTAAACATAATAACTGCCATTATATTTACAACCACCATAATACCTAGCCACAGATAGCTGTGTCATAGAGACGTTAGTAAATGCGATAGAATCCTGACTATCAAACTGTTCTCTAAGCCATGCCTCGTTATCTTTAAGCGTTTGAATTGAGATGTTCATTAAGTACCTCAAAGATTTTCACTGCCTCAGTAATGTACTGCCTAATCATCCGAATACATCCTCGCTTAGCGGAGCGAAGATGGCTATAAGACCTTACCTTCTTAAACCCCCCAATATAGACATAGGCGACATACTTATCTTCATGGTCAATAAGTAACTTCACCTTGACCCCACCTATATTACCGTGTGTCTTATAGATACAACCAACTGTGCAGTTATCCTTTTCCCATTTCATAATTACATCCTCCTTACTTATACAAGAAAATACAGACTAAGCCCTACAACGGTTAATGTAGCAAAGACAAGTAATTCAATACGGCCTCTGCAAAGACCTCTCCAATATCCATGCTCTCTAGCCAATTCTACTGGATCATCTTTGAATAACTCTAAGCACATAGAATGGAACACACGTTCTAAATCAGGCATGATTATCCTCCTGCCAGTTGCCGCACCCGCAGTCCGGGAAATCGGCGCAACGCAAATCATTATCATTACCAACGCGCGCCACGCAGCTTGGGAGCCCGCGGTAAGCACCGCACCTTCCACCGAGTAAAATCCTGTACCGCTTGCCACCCACGTAGCAAGTCTGTCCATCATTGCACTCATCCGCGCGTGCGATTGCAGCGCGGGCAGCAATCAACATCTCGTTTGTCGCCGTCCCACCGTTCATGCAGATTGCCTTCAGCGCGGCCAGCAGTTCAGCATTGATGTCTGTCTGTTCGTCCATACTGTTCCTTTATATAACCTCGTGAAACTGCATTAACACATCATCCACACGAAACGACAGCAACCACTCGGAAGCTGGAATATACCCCTTATACCCATTATCCTTTCGGAATTGAGTACATGCCTTATC
>VGNY01000204.1 GCA_016865895.1 Chloroflexota bacterium
TCCTTTCAGTAATCCTGATTGTCATTGCGAGCGAAGCGTGGCAATCTCGGTGGTGAGGGCTTGAGTTTCTTCGCTACGCTCAGAATGACAGCACGCTTTGTTAGAAAGCCCTTTCTTGTTTTTATTTTACTTTCTTTTGGGTAATTGGTGGCTGGCGTAGATACAAAGGCTGAAGGGTTGCTGGATTATCCTGCTCGCCTTTGTTCAAACGACGCCAACCCAGTATTGCCAGGTAGCTGGCATGGCGCAATCTCGCTTCTGGGTCTGGTATTATGGCTTGCCTGGCCAGTCTCTGCTGTAGTTGTTCGACTACGGATGGTGGGATTTCACCACAAAACAGCGTTTTCCTTCTGATTTTCTGGCATAGTGCATCGACAGTAGTAATATGTTCTTCAACCAAGCAACGCCAGTCCTCATTCTGCCAGTAAAGAGCAGTGGCGATTTCGCCACGGCCAGCGTTGTGGATAGGACATAGAGGCAGTTTAGTGAAGGCGAAAGGGTAAGCTTCTATTTCAAGGGTGCTGATTCCTACCAGGGGGATATTTAAGGCTAATGCCAATCCTTTGGCTGTGCTTATGCCAACTCTAATCCCATTGAAGCTGCCCGGACCTTTGGCTACGAAGACAGCACTAAGTGATTGGGGACTACTTTTGGTCCGATTGAGTAAATGGACTATGTTTGGCACCAGTTCTACCGTATGACTTTGTCCTGCGTGCCAGGTCAGCTCAGCTATCGTCTCCCCTTGGTAGGATAAGGCGACGCTGCTGAAATCAGTTGAAGTATCTATAGCCAGTTCCATTTTTTCAAATCCAGGTTGAGCGATTTTAATAGCTGGGAGTAGCGCTTGCCTTTAGGTTCCAGGGTGATGGAGCGCTCTGTATCTGATATGTAGATTAACTCGATGGTCAGGTTCTCTTGTGGTAGCACTGCCATGCCTTTCTCTGCCCATTCGACGACACAAACGCCATTGCCGTAAAGGTATTCATCAAGCCCTAAATCCACAATTTCCTCAATGCGGTCGAGGCGGTAGAAATCTATATGGTACAGGGTAAGTCTACCATGATATTCTCTGACTATGACGAAAGAGGGGCTGAATGCATATTCTTTAACGCCTAGCCCCCAGGCGATACCTTGTGTCAGGCAGGTCTTGCCGTTTCCAAGGTTGCCGATGAGCAGGAAGACATCGCCAGCCTTGGCCAGCTCACCCAGGCGACTTCCTAAATGCTGAGTCTGCTCCGGGCTGTGGGAATTGAGTTTCAGGGTTGTCATTTTGGTGCTCATGTCTGAGATTTGAAGTGTTCCCAGCCGGCTTGCTGCCATGAGATGCTTTTGCCGGCAGTGTCAATCACAGCCAACTGTCCCGGCGTCCCTTTAGTTATTTCACCGATTACGGTCACCGGACATATGATGGTTTGCTTTACCCTGTCAATGATTCGACTATTTGCGGTAAACAACAGCTCATAGTCTTCGCCACCGCTCAGGGCTAGTTGCTGGCAATCTGATTTGAAATTAGCTCGAACTGCTGGATGGATTGGCACCAGGTCTTCTTTTATAGTGGCGCTGACTTTACTTGCCTGGCAAATATGGGCGAGGTCAGCTAGCAGACCATCGCTTATGTCTATGGCAGCCTTGACTCCCTGTTGTAGCAGAATATGTCCTTCATTTACTCTGGGCGCAGGCTGGAGGTGAGCTTGGCGCAGAAGTCGGCTAGTTTCGGCATCGAAGCTTAATTTTTGTTTGAGCATCTTGAGGCCAGCGGCTGATTGCCCCAGATATCCGGTGACAGCTATTTGGTCTCCTGATACAGCTGCCGAGCGGGTGAGGGCAAATTTTGATTTCAGACTACCCAACACGGTGACGTTGATGGCTGTTTTGCTTGCCGAGGTGATGTTGCCGCCGGCAATAGCGACTCCGAACTGGTTGGCTATTTGCACCATGCCGTGGTATAAGCTGGAGATGCAGTCTGTTTCGAGTTTGCCGGGCAAAGCTAGTGAAATCAAGGCGTATTTGGGGATGCCACCCATGGCGGCTATATCGCTTAAGTTCACAGCAACCGCTTTCCAGCCCAGCTCTTCCCAACTGGTGATGTTCAGGTCAAAATGTGTATCCTGTACCAGACTATCTGTAGTGGCCAGTTGGATGGAGACATCTCCTTTCCAGGCAGCAGCGTCATCGCCAATGCCTATAAGTAACC
>VGNY01000205.1 GCA_016865895.1 Chloroflexota bacterium
TAAGACGGTCTGCTAGTACGTATTCGTCTATGCCGTCTGTGTAGCACATGATAAGAGCTTCACCCGATACGCCCACAGAACCATCAACCTTCCCTGGTAGTGTTGTGTAGATTTGTGAAAGTCTTGAATCCAACTCTGCTGCTGTCTCGGCTGCGGTGATGAACGGGGCTATGTCGGAGTGGTTAGAGTTAGCGCCTTCGTAGGTGCTGGCTTTTTTATTCACCCATGCGCCATCAACGAAAGTCCGATACTCGTCTGGCTCATTCGGATAGAACCCCTCTCGAAACTCGTAGAGACAAGGCAAGAGGAAATATACCAACTGTGGCACAGAGAAGTTTATATCTTTAGGTGCTATCCAGACTTCATTCATAGTATTCCAGGAAACCAGGGGCGACCTTAACTAACTGTTCGATTTCCTCTATGTCCTCAACTAACTCAAAGGGGTCTTGTGAATCCTTGCACAAAGAATCCCACAACTCCCTCGACTTCTCATTAAGGCATAGAGTAAACGGTTTTAGATTTTGCTGTGGCAAAGTCTGCATAAGATTCGACAATTCTCCGTTGTATTATTCGACCTGTCTCTGTCAATGTGGTGGCCATCGAGGGTGCGGAATCCCCCACCACCTGGGACTCCGCACTCCTCACAACAAGGGTATCCAAAACGGAGGAATAATGAGTCCATTCTCTCTCGCTTGATTTGTGCCCAGGTCTGTAACCGTTCTCGTTGTTTCTTACTAATCTGTTTCATCGCCCTCTGTACTTAGCTAGTTCCTCTCTGAAACTTTCCTCCGAGATATCACAGCTATCCCACCACTCCATAGCGTGCCACACACCTTCCAACCTACGCCTCAGCACATCCACTCTATTAGTAGCCTGCTTTATAATGACAAGTATTTCATAAGTTTCTTTCCCCGCATCCTCCGCCCCAGCAGTAATTAGCGATGTAGTCATATCGTCTAGGTCTTTTTGCGCAGCGAATAACTCGCCTGTATCCTTGTAGCATAGATAGTTGTGTGAACCTCCGCTCATGTTCCCTCCTTCATGTTAGTATTACATCTATTCCGTGCTTCTCCTGAAGCCACGCTAACTTGGTTCGGGTATCCCTGGTCAAAACGCCCTTTGAATCCTCATACGTTCTCACGCCGTCTAAAGTGTAGGCGAAGTCAATGGAGATGCTTATTCTTGGGCTTGTAGTTAGCAAGAAACGGCATTGGTACTCCAAATCGGATATTTCCCCTGCCATCTCCAATAACCTCAATTCCTCACCACGCACAGCTTCTTTCCTACTGTGAAACCAACGGTTACAAAGGTTTGACCATGTCCGCTTGCTTCCGTACTTATTCACAGTCCTTGCTCCTGTGTAATGTTTCACAGTAAGTTACTCCCTGTGCCTTTAGGTAAACATAGAATCAATGGCTTCCTCTTGCTCTTTTACTTGTGCAACTGACTGGTTTCCTAGCCACCAGTTCCAAAATTGGTCTGCTGAATTAAACTGTTTAACTCCTTTGCTTTGTGCTTCAAAGTATCTATCAGATGCCCTGTGCCAAGCATCCTTTATTTTAGGATACGCTTCTAGTTCCTGTTTCTGCCGAGTGGACATAGGACATCCGACACAACCTAGTCGCTTATACCCTCTATCGTACAATTCGCAATAGGGGATGCTGAACTCCCTGATGTATTGCCAGATGTCCGTGACTTTCCAGTCTATAATAGGATGTAGGAATCTCTTACCCTTGCCCTTGACACAATTCTGCACCATCGGTCTGTTCCTACGTTTAGAACTCTCCTCGGCTCTTATACCAGTAAGAACAAACCTACCTTGTCCGCCACGTTCCTTTAACACTTCACAGCACCACCTTGAAACCCTTGTTGGTAATCCTTTGTGTTCAATGCACTTCCAAATACTTTTCTCAGGCATATCCCTTATTACTTCAGGATGATATGCTCGGATAAACTTCACCAATTCTGGCGGGTCTATACCAGTAACGTTGTAGTGTGGCTCAAACTTCACTCCACTACGTTTTGTTAAATCTAACAGCACCACAGAATCCTTGCCACCACTAAAAGCTAACCAGTATCCTTCAGGTGGTACAAATGTCTGTATTCGCTCTATCGCCACTTGGTCTATTGTCTTACCATCAAAGTTTAGTTGCATTTTATAGTAGGTTACTCCCTGTGCTACTTAGCC
>VGNY01000206.1 GCA_016865895.1 Chloroflexota bacterium
GTCCTTCTTTGGGCTACGGAACTGGATACTGGCTTTGTAATTGTGCTTTAGGTATAGGACTTCCATCTCGTGAAGATAAGCAAGAATGGGTTAAAAAAATCGAATCAATTTTCAAATACGCATAACGCAAGGGGTGAGGCGGCGAGCACTCACCTAACCATTTCAGTGGGGTATTGACGCTCGCCTCCACCCGCTGGTTATCTTATTCATGGAGGCTCTATGAATATAAAGGATAGGTATTACGCACACATTCTCGATAAAGTACCCGTAACAAAAGAGGAAGAAGTAGTATTTTGCCTTATGAATGACCTTTCGGATAGGTCTGGTTTTGATTGGGGTGGAGTGGACGATGAGACACAGGTAGAATGGTTGCAGGAATGGGTTGATAAAGTTCATTCTATTCTGTCTCGTAGATAACACCCCGGCTCACTTGGCCGGGCAGAAGGAATCATGAAATCTAAAAGAGTTGTTAAGGCTCAAGTGGAGCCGGTGGTTAGCCTTTCCTTTTGCGTAACAGCCATTGTGGAAAGGAAACTCTGTGGTGCCCAGATATTTGACACCAAACTACAAGAATATAATACTCACGAAATTATAACTGTGCGAGGAAAGCCATGGAAAGTTGGAGACAAAGTTGACTTTCGTGAAATTAAAACAGGCTAACATCCAGGGTGAGGCGGCGGGCACTCACCTAATCATTTCAGTGGGATAATCACGCTCGCCTCTACCCGCTGGTTATCTTTAGTGGAGATTAAAATGCCAAGGGAATACCATGAATTAAAAACTGAGACAGAATATTACCAAGCCGTTGAGAGAGGCGACAAAAGTTTTGAAGTGCGCAAGAATGACCGAGATTTTAAAATATTCGACATGGTGATATTGCACGAAGTAGTTCATGGTATTCCTACGGGGCGGAAACTCGACCCAATGGAAATAGTTTATATTCTACCGGGTGGAATCTACGGTATTGCGCCAGACTATTGTGTGATGCAGTTAAAAAGATAACATTCCGGCTCACTTGGCCGGTAAGAAAGGATGAATATGAAGAAGAAGCCTATTCCGGCTCGAGTGCAGCCGGTTGTTATACCTCCTTCCCTTGTTGGACGTGAGGAACAGGCGGTTCGATGGGCGGTGAACCATTTTGAGGAATGGCACAATGTAACCGATATTCCGCCACAACATACTGGCTATTATTACGAAATACTCTCTTTGATCGAAGATGCTGCCAAAATAGGATTTGGTGTAGCTCATGGGCAAAATTTTAAAACCATTATGAATAGAATTAAGGCATAACGCCTGAAGCTCAGTTGCGTGGGCGCTGAGCTTAAACCTAAGTTGACGTGGCTATTCCACGTCAACTGAAGTGCCTTGTTCGGCGAAAGGAGAATCGATGACTGAATTTGAAAAACTTGTTATTAGGGGATTACGAATATTGATAATATCTCTACTTCGAGGTGATCGAACTATGGATAATATGGTGCGTAATTATCTGAATGACACAGATAAATACATAAGAGAGCCATAATTTTATTCGCCGAACGCTCCGCATGAGGGGCGCACGGCGGCTTTATCGCCGGGCGTCCCTCTCGATGCGGTTGTTGGGCCGCAGGGGGAAAGATGAAACGATACTGGGCAACACCACCGGACATGATGGCTGCACTACGCGCCGAGTTTGATTTCGACTTCGATCCATGCCCACACCCAAGGCCGGAAGGATTCGACGGCCTGACCGTGCCGTGGGGAAAACGCAATTGGGTGAATCCGCCTTTCACAGGAGAGGCGCGGGTGCCAGGGAAGCGAAAGCTCGGCCCGGTGGCATGGCTCCGCAAGGCTGTCGCAGAGCGAGAGAACGGCAACATGACGGTTTTGATTTTGCCGATCTACAACGTGCGGGCGATCAGCATGGCGGAAGACTTTGGGGCGGAGATACGGTATGTCGGGAAGCCGCAATGGCTGGCGTTGGAGGACGGGGAACCAAACCCGGCAAAACCTTCCGACTGGCACCCGTGCGTGCTGATGATCTTGAGGCCCAACAACGTAATATGCGAACGGTGTAAGATTGGGCGAAATACGGAACTGGCGTAAGTGGAGAGAAAGTCAGAAGAAAAGAAGCGAACGGGCGCGGCGGGCCGTCAATGCTCGATGGGAGCATTATCATGCGGAGAAGACTCTCGATC
>VGNY01000207.1 GCA_016865895.1 Chloroflexota bacterium
GGACCAATCGTGCGGATCTCAAATTCAACCTCATCAAGTTGCTTGACCATTAGGGCACCCCCGTGAAGAAGTTGGTGCCCCTATTCTACCATAGATCAACCCTGTTTGAGAAGTGCGGAATACAAGTTTGAGAACCCATTTGCCGATTACGGCAATATTGTTCGTGGAGAGCGTTTCATCGGTCGTCGAGATAGCTTACGAGTTGTTGAGAACCGGGTCATCCGTCCTCGCGAACCAGGGAATCTAGCGATCATCGGCGATTATCGCATTGGCAAAAGCAGCCTGGTCTATAAAGCTGTTATTGAGCGGAAACCCGAGCTTATTGCGAAGAAGCTACTTCCTATCTGGATCAACTTGGCAACTTATGACCAGGCTCCGATTTTCTTTCGTTCATTGGTGACCCGGTGCTACGATGAAATGGAAGATTTGGGCTGGCTGACCGAATCCATCAAGTACGCAGCGAGTAGTGCATTGCAAGATGAACTTTCGTGGAGTGAAGGCTACGGACGAATCCAGCGTTTCTTTGAAAGGATTCGTCAGGCCGATTTTCGTATTCTCTTCGTTTTGGATGAGTTCGATCACGCCCGTTACCTATTCAAGGGAGACATCTCAGGCTTTCAAGGACTACGAGAGCTTTCTTACCGGCCCGAATGGCGCGTGACCTTCATAACTACATCTCGTCGCACCCTCCGCAATATTGAGCTGCAAACCAAGGCTATTTCCACCTTCGACCTTATTTTCTACAAGCATTATTTGGGAATGTTCGACGGGCCTGATATGCAAGAATACTTTGCGCGCTTATCATCAGTCGGTATAGCAGTCACTTCTCCATTGCAAGAACGGGTTAGCTTCTACTGCGGCGGCCATCCTTACCTGTTAGAAATGCTGGGCTACGAAATTATAGAGTTGTTTCGAGAGCAGCGAAGAGTGGATGTAGACCAAGCGGCTCGTCGTATTGGACGGTCTTTTCTTGATCAATACGATCACATGGTTGACATCTTGAGCGAAGATGGCAGCCTTAGTAAAATGCTACAAATCTTGTTCGGGCCGGCCGTTGATGTAAAGCAAACTGACGTGGATGAATTCCTACGCTATGGTCTTGTCAAACCAACGGATCGAGGAGACTATGTTGCATTTTCTGCCCATTTTCAGACCTATCTGAAGCTGATAGAGCGTCAGATCGATTTATGGCCAATATGGCGCGAGACGGAAATCGCACTGCGCCATATTGTTACTTTTACGATGTTGGAGCTGTACGGAGAGCAGTGGATTGATAAACTGGAGAAAGCGCGCCCTCACTTGAAATCGATTCTCCAGGGATGCCGAGAAGCGCAACAGAAAGAGGAAAAGTCGTTTGGTAGTAGAGCGTCCCGTAATTTGGTTGACTTTACATATCCTCAAGATCTGTTTGCCATTATCTTTGCTGAATGGAACACGTTCAAGTCCATTTTCGGGAAGGACAAGAGCTACTGGGATCAACGCGCCCAACTTCTTACAAAGATCAGGAACCCCCTGGCTCATAATCGTGATGAGGCTCTCTATGATTATGAGAGACAGATTGCTGAAGGGTATTGTAGAGAGATTCTGACAACCCTGCAGCAGTGACAAGAGAAATGTCGCCACTCCACCTAACAATAGCGGACTGCCGCTTTGTGCTTCAATCTACTGAGTGCTATACCCATCATGCGAATGTTGAGCGCAAGGCGAACGAATTGATCTTGCACACCCATCGAAGTTTGCTACTCCCTGGACACAAGGAGATAAGAGCAATGCGGAAAGTTCGATGTAATTTCTGCGGCAGTGACCGCTATGAAGAACGGCGAATTGAATATCTCTATAGCTACAAGGGCGAATACTTGTTGGTGCCCAACACTCCAGTTGAGGTTTGTCTCGATTGCGGCATGGTTTACTACGATGCCGCAGTCCTGAAAGAGATCGAACGGCGATTCTTTGCCATTCGGCGCAAGGCTGAGGAACCGGACCGCTACATTGAGATGCCAGCGAAAGCCTACGCCTGAGGCAGGCGAGATATGCACGACGGTAGAAGTTCCATTTCAAAAGCACGATCCTACAAGGAGATTGGTGAGTTCTGGGATACACACGACCTTGCTGACTACTGGGAGCAGACCCACCCCGTTGAATTCGAGCTCGACATTCAATCCGAGGTGACTTAT
>VGNY01000208.1 GCA_016865895.1 Chloroflexota bacterium
CTCTTTTTACACCCCACACCAAATCTAATATTTCTATATGCTTGTTGTGATATCCCACCAACGTACGTATTTTTTAACATGTAGTGCGACCCTTCAGGGTCGCCTTTCCATAGGAGGCTTCAGCCTCACACTACATTTGTAAACACTCCCTCTACCACCCCCTTGACAACCTTCAGGGCTAGGGACATAATTAGACAAGCTATATAGAAGTAAAACCGCAATGAATATCCATGCCCTGATTCCATTAGTAGCCGCGATTGCCTACATCCCTTTATTTGTTATTCTCCTTAATACCCGCCCATGGCAGAGACAGCACAGGTTTTTTGCCGCTTATCTCACCTTTGCCATGCTCTGGAGCCTTGTCGATGTCCTATTCCGCAGCGATTTTCTCGTGACTTATAAACCTCTTCTGCTTAAAGCAGTTGTTTTTGCTTTCTTATTGAGTTGTGTGCAAGCGTACTATTTTATAGCTTCTTTCTACCAAACCAAACATTTTAAGTTTCCCATTGCGTATGGGATACCAGCACTCGGTATTGCTCTGATGGCACTAGGTTACATTCCTGAGTATGTAACTACCGACGAGGGCCTTCGCTTCAGCTATGGTGCTTGGATTTACCCCTTAGGCTTATTTCTATTCGCTCTAGCCTTCGCTAACGTCTACTTCCTGATACGGAAATTCAAGATTACAGATGACCCGGAAAAGCGTAATCAGATTCTCTATTTGATTATTGCGGTTTTCCTTTTGACTCTCTTTGTCGCTGCTAGTGTCACTCGCTTTGGAAGAGAGTTTCCAATTGCTCATCTGGGTAATCTGACCAATGCTGCTATTTTGATTTACGTCACGATAAGGCATCGGTTGCTGGACATGCAGTTTGTTATGCTCCGGGGGTTGGTTTATGTTTCCATGGCTGGTCTATTTTTAGTGGTTTATTCGCTATGGCTTTTCCTAATCCACACGGTTCTTGGTTTTGAATTTAGTTTCGTCACTTTCCTTGTGGTAGGACTGCTTACAGCTGCTTCGGCTGCTGCCTTTTGGGCTCGGGCGCGAGTTTACCTTTATCGGAAGGTCGACCAGATATTTTACGGCGAGAGCTATGACTACCGAGAAATCTTAGTTGACTTTCTTAGACGCAAAGCACCAAATGTTTTGAGTCTGGACGAGTTCAGTAAAGAGTTGCTGGTACCTCTCACCAAAGCTGTAGGTTGCCAGAATGTGCATTTACTGCTTCCAGAGACTAGCAGCGGTGATTTCCTCATTCAATCCGCTCAACCTAAACAAAAAGATGATTCCCCGCTAAGAATAGGACGAGACAGTCCTGTTGTGAAATGGCTGAAAAGGGAGAACAGATACCTGAGCAAGGAGAATCTGGATATCCTTCCTGAATTTCGTGGTCTGTGGAGTGAGGAAAAAGATGGATTTAAGACTCTGGATGCAGAGTTATTATTCCCTTTGATAAGCCGTGACAACTTGGTTGCCATATTGGCGTTAGGCAGAAAAGAATCTGGCAAGTACTCGCTTGGGGATGTCAATTTGGTGGAAACTATCGCCGCTCAAGTAGCAGCAAGTCTGGAGAAGGAATACCTTCAGGAGCAACTCAGAAAACGTGAACAAGAATTATCTCTGATAACCAGATTGACTGGGGTTATTAGTTCCAGTTTGAACATACAGGAGGTATACAATGCCTTTGTCGCCGAATTGAGAAGCGTGGTTGACGCTGACTTTGCAGCCATTGCCTTAATTGAGGGTGATGAGCTTCGCTTTGAGGTTTTGGCCAGTAATGCAGGCTCAGCCTGGCAGCCAGGGGAGAAGCTACCACTTAAAGGGACAGCTACTGAGTGGATAGCTGGTCACAAAAAGACTTTGGTTGAACTTGACCTCGGCCGAAGCTATAGGTTTTGGACCAGTAAGAAGTACCTTGACATGGGAATTCAGTCAATAGTTTACCTACCACTGCTGGTGAAGGGAGAGGCTATTGGGAGTTTGATCATTGCCAGTCGTCAGCCGAATGCTTACAACCCAGCCCAGGTTCTCCTTCTGGAACGGCTGGCTTCCCAGATCTCCATACCGGTGGAAAATAGCCGCCTCTATGCAAAAGCTGAACAAAGAGCTCGTGTCGATGAACTCACTAGTTTGTTCAACCGCCGCCATTTCGATGA
>VGNY01000209.1 GCA_016865895.1 Chloroflexota bacterium
CTTGCTTCAAAACAAAACATTCGTGAGTTCATAGGGGCTGCTGCCTACTTTGGTTATCAGATATCAAAGGGTCAAGCTACATGGGAAGAAAACCGACGTGTCCTCGCCTCTTTGTTCCCTTCCTTGGGTTCTGAATACACGAAGAAACATCAAGTGCGAGTTAGGCGTGCCGCAAAGAAATTTCGATCTTACGAAGAAGTCCTCTCAGAAATGTTTCGCAGGATTTTTAAGTAGGAGGAAACTTCTGGTAATCCCTAACCGATAGCAACCGCTACTACTACGACTGAAAAGGTGGGTTATTTTATAGCCCACCTTTTCTTTTTTTCTCAGGAGGGGAACAAAATGACGCGAATTTGTTCCCTTAAACTATAGAAGAATGGGGAACCGGAGAAACATGAAATTTGGTGATAACAAGTCAAGTGAGAGATGTATCACGGTAGTAGAAGCTGGGCGCAAGGGGGGATTGACTGTTTTGACAACGCGAGGCAAATCCTGGTTTGCCCAAATTGGCTCAGAGGGACAAAAGGCTCTAAGAGCCAAATACCCAAACATGGCCCGAGAGTGGGGCAGAAAAGGAGGTAGACCGAGAAAACCAAATTTATCTGACTTGCGGGAACCAGGCGAATAACAAAGAAAGGAGGATGCGGACCCGCCTTCTCTGGCGCCTTGTTCCCGCGCCAATATTTTAGCATCAATATAAGAGGTAAGGACATATCTGGTGCGAAATGAAAACTTATATAACGACGGAGGAAATTGAACTACTTGAGAATGCGGCAACTTGCTTGAGAGACAAACTTCTAATCAGGCTTTTGGCAAGGCTAGGTTGTCGCATTTCTGAGGCTTTGGCTTTGGATGTGAAGAGCATAGATTTTATTAGATGCACGGTGACTATTCAGCACCTGAAATCACGAATCCACCTTGCCTGCCTCAACTGTAATGTCAGATTGGCTAAAAGCGACATCTTCTGCCCGAAATGTGGTAACAAAATAGGTGAGGCTTTAGCGAAAGAAAAACAGCATTGCCGAATGAGAATGTTGCCAATTGATGATGGCACACTTAAGATGCTAAGAATTTACATTAATAAGTGCTCAGACACAGTAACTACTGATGATAAACAGCTTATTTTTGGTTTCAATAGACATCGAGCCTGGCAAATAATAACTGAATGTGCTAAGAGGGCGAATCTGCCCGAGCTAATCAATCCCGAGACTGGCAGAGTGCACAATATCAGTCCTCATCGACTTCGAGATGCTTTTGCTGTCCATGCTGTTCAGATAGATGACTCTGGGGATGGTCTCAGGCTGCTCCAAGAACATCTCGGTCACCAGAGCATAACAACGACGATGAGGTATAGGAAAATATCTGGCGAAGAACAGCAGAAATGGTTTGCCAAACTTTGGGATAACAGGAAACGTAAGAGAAAGAAATAGATGTCAATTCCTCAGGCTCTAAGCCAAGGATATGTTTGCCCAGGGTGAAGAACTGCATGTCTAAAGAGGATTGTTGCCGATGGCTAGCATAGGAAAGAACCAGATATTACATGGAGCGAATATCCTGTAAGCTGCCAAACTGGCAGAGATGGCGAGTCATACATCCGGGGAATCACATATCACTGTCCGCTGTCCTGCCGCGACTGTTGGCTGACAGCAAAAGGATAGAAGCTCCAGAGCATGAGTGGTACCGACTGCATCTGACTTTTTACCCTGAGTTCACTTCGCAATAGTTTAGACAGAAAACAGTGAACGCAGACAAGGTGGCCAATCTGGCGAAGAAATACCGTAAGAGTTGAGGGGTCCCAATATCTTCGCTTCCATGCTTTCCTGAATTGACAGGGCGGCGTTTTTATAGCATCGGACAATAGCTTTCTCCTATCCCCACCAATTTTGACCGCTTATTTTTGCCTCTCAGAGCGTCAGCTATTGTAAACTAGAGTGCCGGGCTACCTCAGCAGCTTCACTGCATCAACGCTCCCATGTCGCCATGGACTAAATGGGCTTATCCTTGGTCCCATCCTCAGCTTAAAAGCAGCCTAAACGAGGATTAAGGGGGAGGGAAGTGGAATGTATATGTTCCACATATTTAATCAAAGGACATTTTATGAAACAATGAAGCTGAAACAAAGCTATCGTAA
>VGNY01000210.1 GCA_016865895.1 Chloroflexota bacterium
ATTTCCTCTCACCATCGTAGTAAACAATCAAGAGCTGGTTACTCTGCTCTGTTCCCCAAAAAATCTCGATTATCTGGCTGTCGGCTTCCTTTCCTCCGAGGGGTTGCTCAAAAACAAGGACGATATAAAAAAGATAACGATTGACGACCGGCGAGGTGCAGTCCGCGTGGAGACAGAAGCGGAGAATAAACAGGCTGGCGAACTCCTGTTCAAGCGGCTTATTACATCGGGCTGCGGCCGAGGCGCTTCTTTTTACAGCGCTGCTGACGTCGGCAGACAGGTGAAAGTAGAGTCTCAGGTTAGAATCTCGCCTCTTGAGGTCTTTGAGCTGGTAAGTGAATTTCAGCACCGGTCGCAGATTTTCCGGACGACCGGCGGTGTTCACAGTGCCGCCTTATGCGATGCCAAAAATATTCTGGTTTTCAGCGAAGACATAGGCAGGCATAATGCCATTGATAAAATCTTTGGGGAATGCATTTTGAACGACATACCGACGGGCGACCGTATAATAGTCACCAGCGGCAGGGTTTCCTCGGAGATACTGCTTAAAGCGGCTAATCGAAATATTCCGCTGCTTATCTCCAAATCAGCGCCCACTGACCTGGGAGTGAGGTTAGCCAATGATTTAGGCGTCACCCTTATCGGCTTTGTCAGAGGAAAAAGGATGAACGTTTACTCTAACGACTGGAGGGTGGTTGACCATGGATAGAGAGCCAGAGCTGGTCGAGAAAATCCTTGGGTTAAAGGAAAAAAGAAACGCCGTTATCCTCGTCCACAACTATCAATTGGGCGAGGTTCAAGACATAGCTGACTTTGTTGGCGATTCCCTTGACCTCAGCCAGAGAGCGGCTAAGACCGATGCCAGTGTCATAGTCTTCTGCGGTGTCCATTTCATGGCGGAGACAGCCTCGATTCTCTGCCCGGACAAGACGGTTTTGCTCCCAGATATGCATGCCGGCTGTCCCATGGCTAACATGATTACTGCCCCACAGCTACGTGCCAGGAAGAAAGAGCATCCGAAGGCTACGGTAGTCTGCTACATCAACTCTTCGGCTGCGGTTAAGGCTGAATCGGATGTTTGCTGCACTTCCGCTAATGCGGTTGGTGTCATAGAAAGCCTGGCTGCGGACGAAATACTGTTTGTCCCCGACCAGTACCTGGGGCACTATGTCTCCTCAAAAACCAGTAAAAAGATGATTCTCTGGCCTGGCTTTTGTCCCACCCATGCCCGGATACTGCCTGAGCATATTATCAAACTCAAACACGAATATCCTGAAGCTAAAGTAGTAGTTCACCCAGAATGCAAACCGGGGGTGATAGCCTTGGCTGATGAAGTGTTGAGCACTAGCGGCATGATAAAGTTTGCCGGAAGGGAAGATGTTCGGCAAATAATAGTGGGAACGGAGATAGGCATAATCTACCGGCTCAGAAAAGAGAATCCGGGCAAGCACTTCATCCCTGTCTCGGAGCAGGCTGTGTGCCCCAACATGAAGCTAATCACCCTGGAGAAAGTCCTGTGGTCTCTTGAAGAGATGGCGCCGGTGGTTAAGGTTCCAGAGAGGATACGCCTTAAGGCAAAGAAGGCTGTTGACAGGATGCTGGCAGTGGGCAGGAGCGCATGAAAGAGACCGGCAAGGTAGTCATTTTTGTTACCACCAGCTCCGAGGAGGAAGCTCGCAAAGTAGCTGAGCTGCTGCTTGGTCAGAGGAAGGCTGCCTGCATAAATATCGTGCCCAGGGTAGACTCGTCGTTCTGGTGGCAGGGCAAGCTTGATTCAGACCGAGAAAGCCTTCTCATCATCAAGACCAAAGCCTCGCTACTCCAAAAGGTCATTGCCCTGGTCAAAGAGGTTCACAGCTATTCAGTGCCCGAGATAATCGCCCTGCCCGTCATTGACGGCAACCAAGACTACCTCAAATGGATTGACGACGAGGTTGAAGAGAGCTGAACAGTTCGTCAGAAAGTGCAATCAAGGGGCACTATCAAAAATTGACTATTCTGGATTCAGGCGATAGGATATGTTCAGGCAGGGGATTCTGCAACGGACCGCTATCAATTAGACTATAGCTATTGAGTGAGAACACTGGCAGGAGAATCTATTGAAGGA
>VGNY01000211.1 GCA_016865895.1 Chloroflexota bacterium
TGCTTTCGTTTCCTGGCTGCGGTATTCTCCATTGTGATGGCTCCTCCTACTTTAGATTTGGTGCTAAGCTGTACACCTTCTTTCTATTGTAGCCGGGGCCATCTCTTTTGGTTTTTCTATATACTAACCATACCATCTTTGGTAACAAAAATTATAAGTCAATTCGTGCCTTTGCAAAAGGGCGCTCTTTAATGTATAATGCTGTTTGGTGGTTTTAGTTTAGGTTATCACGAGCTTAGTTTAAATTGCTTAATTTACTCAAGTACTGGATGACCGCAACTCTAGCCAACTATTTATAAGAGAGGAGGTCATCCAATGAGTTTTAAGGACAAGTCGCTCCAGTGTTCCGATTGCGGAACTACTTTCACCTTTAGTGGTGAGGAACAAGAGCTCTTCGCGTCTAGAGGCTACACTAACGAGCCCAAGCGCTGTCAACCTTGCCGCCAGGCAAGGAAGTCAGAGCGTTACGGAAACGGCGGTTATGGCTACAGGCCTCAACGGCAAATGTTCCCGGCAACATGCGCCCAATGTGGCAGAGACACCGAAGTACCGTTCGAGCCACGCGAAGGCAGACCAGTATATTGTAGCGATTGCTACAATAAGGTCAGAGTAAGCAGGTAACACTGCTTTTTACGGACATACATGGGCTGGGGATAACCGGCCTATGTATGTCCTAGCACATATTAATCTAAAGGAGGTGTCAGGTGAATATTTATGTGGGTAACCTTGCCTATGAGGTAACGGAAGAGGAATTACGGGAAGAATTCGAGGCTTTTGGTGAAGTGGCGTCTGTAACCCTAATAAAGGACAAATATAGTGGACAATCTAAGGGATTTGGGTTTGTTGAAATGCCGACGTTGTCTCAAGGCCAGGCTGCAATAACCGGCCTCAATGGAAAAATATTCCACAATCGGCAGCTTGCTGTAAGTGGGGCTCGTCCTCGTTCCGATAGCAGAGGCGGCCGCGGCTTCTATGGTGGCAGTAGGGGTGGCAGGGGTGGTAGAGGTGGTAGGCCCGGCAGAGGAGAAGGCCGCAAAAGGTACTAAACGTTCTGAACAGCCTACAAAAGGAGTAGTAAGATACCAAACAACATACACGTAAAAAAAGCAAAAGTTGGCGAACTTGATATATGCTACTTTGCTGGCGGGCAAGGCGACCTGCTGGTTATAATCCACGGAGGTGGCGATGGCGCCAGGGCATGGCTACGAAACGCCGAAGAGCTCTCTAAGTATTATAGCGTATATATTCCTGACCTCCCGGGCTTTGGGTGCAGTCAATCGGCTAACGATAAGTTTCATTTGCCAGAATTCGTAGCCTTCATAGAGGACTTTTCGCAAACTCTAGGCCTCGAGCGTTTCCATCTGATTGGGCATTCCATTGGTGGCGGTATCGCCCTCCAGTATGCGCTGAAATTTCCACAGAAAGTAGAGGGATTAGTGCTGGTAAGCAGTTGGTGCCTGGGAATTGAAGCTGCGCTGTGGGTCAGGCTCCTGTCTCATCCAGCTCTTTGCCGGTCTCTGGGCAAAGCGGCCATTGCCGTTCTAAAAGCTGTGCAATGGCTAGCCTGCCAATTCTATGCTCCTTTTAGATTCGCCAACCCTGTTACCCCGGTCAAGATAGACCTGGGGAAGACGATGATGACGTTAAAGGGACAGACTACAGTGTTGCAGAACGAGCTTCCTGGGCTTGTGGTGCCTACCTTATTAGTCTGGGGTGCTGGCGACCGTATTGTACCGGCGCATCATGCTTACGCTGCCGCTGAGCTGATTCCCGACTGCCAGTTACATATCTTCGAAGGCTGTGGTCACAGCGTCTACCGGCAGAAGGTTGGGGACTTCTCCCAGCTTCTGATAGACTTCCTGGACTAATAGCAGTCCTCTTACGTCCAAAGTACCAGATTCTTGTGCTCTTTGTGTTAACTGGCGATTATTCCGCCATCTATAACTAGGGTATGCCCGGTGACAGATGAGGCTGTGCAACAGCATGTGCTAGTTGGACTTTATCACCGGTTTCCTGTCCCTCCACGGGTGAGCCT
>VGNY01000212.1 GCA_016865895.1 Chloroflexota bacterium
TAACGTCGCGGCTCACCGGGAGCCGGATTTATCGGCGATCCGGTGGAGCCGCTTGTTAGGGCTTCTCCGGCGCTTGCAGTTGCAGTGCTTGAGTTCGCCGCTGCTTTTGATACGACGCCAATTCCCGAAAAGCAATAATCTTTCGCCCCCTATATTCCTCATATTCATTAATAAATGCTTGCGTGTCATTGTATGGACCGGCAATATGACCGGGGCGTTTCGAGTCAGCGAAAAAGTAGGTTTTGCCATCGCGCTTGAAACTAACCAGCCAATGCAATCGAAGCGTATTCCCCTTAATTTGAATCGGATTGAACTCGATCATCAGATACTTCGGATCGCTCTGCGGATCGATGCGTCTGAGCGTCTCAACGCCAAAGCGTGACAGATCGACGCACACACCGGCCTTCGTTTTGAAGAATTCAAGGGGGTGGTAAATCGAGAACTGCTCATTCTTTGTTCTTTGGGATTCAGAAAGCCGCATCGCTCGCGGCGTGTCGTATGAGAAATTGGCAGCGATCCACGCATTAATGTCTTCCGGGGTTTTCCAGATGTGTAAGGCGTGCTCGTACGAGTCTGCAGCCTTGAACGGCACGGTTGAATCGCGGGTATATTCCGGCGTATCTGAGGAAGGATTCGCAATATGAAGAACGCTGGCACAGCCAGACAGAAAGAAAAGGCCGACCAACACGAGAATCTTGTACATTTTGCTTCCCCTCTATGCCCTAACGTGCCGGTCACTGGCGCGGGAAAGGACGAAAGATGAAAACCAAAGACGCTTCAACCGCGTCCAGTGGAGTGGGCTTGTTATCTGTCCGTGAATGTCTTTCTGAATATGCACATGAGGCATGGAGCGGATGGATGAAATATATGTTTGAGAAATCAGCCATGAACAAAGACGGAACGGTAACACTTCCGAAATGGGCTGTTGACCGATGGACAAGGCAAATGAATTTATCATACGCTGATTTACCCGAAGAGGAGAAAGAAAGTGATAGAACCGAAGCAGACCGGATGCTTTCTATCTTTAACAGATAACGATGAAGCTCACCGGTTGCCAGGTTTATTGGCAATCCGGTGGAGCGCCTTGTTAGGTTGTATGGGTAATTATTTATGATAAGGGTTTTTCCAAGACGCACGAAATGGACACCAATAGACGATCTTGCTTTTGTCGGCGATCCTCCGCTATTTCGACCACGAGAGCAGCCCGTATTTGTCTCCGTGACTTTTACATGGGACATCGCCGAAGGAGAAAGGCTTGCGAGAGCATGGAGCAATTATTATAGAGATGTGCGGATAGGTGGCCCCGCTTTCGGAGACCAAGGCGGGGAATTTGAGGCTGGTCGTTTCATAAAGGATGGTGTAACCATCACGAGTCGGGGTTGTCCGTGGAAATGTTCTTGGTGTTTCGTGCCGAAACGAGAAGGAACAATAAGAGAACTAAAAATTAAGGAGGGCTACATAGTTCAGGACAACAACTTATTGGCGTGTAGCCGAGGGCATATAGAGTCGTTGTTTGAAATGCTTCGAGGGCAAAGGAAGGCTGCCGTATTCGCTGGTGGTCTCGACATTCGATTACTAAAGCCGTGGCACAAAAAATTAATAGACTCAATTCGTGTGCATGAATTATGGTTTGCCTGTGACACAATGACTTCATTGAGAAACTTGGAACGTGCGGCAGAGATCCTCGATGGCATCCCACAGAGAAAAAGACGGTGTTATGTGATGATTGGTTATGGAAATGAAAGTTTAAAACAAGCCGAGACCCGACTGGAGAAGGTTTTTGCTCTTGGGTTTGATCCTTTCTCTCAGCTTTACCGAGGAGATGGAGAAAGGCAATATGGAGCCGATTGGAAAGCGTTGAATAGGAAGTGGAGCAGACCAGCAGCATATCATTCATCAACCTAACGACAAGCTCAGTGGCATGGCTACTGAGCAAATAAAAATAAGGAGGTTATTCCATGTCCACTGAAGCACCTTGTTATGCCAAAGAATTATCTTTTCGTGAAGAATTGGAAATGCTACTTAACAA
>VGNY01000213.1 GCA_016865895.1 Chloroflexota bacterium
TATTGCTTCTACCCTGTTCGCAGTTCTAGCTGTGTTTTTTGTCTCATATAAATAGGGGGTTTCTAATCAGCTTTTCTGTCTCGTAGGATGATGTTTACGGTCGGGTAGGGCCTCGATCCGCACATACATTTATTGAGAAAAGATGACAGAGTTCATCGACCCTACTCCGAATAACCCTATCGACGCGGCGAGGTTCTTAAGCTTTCTGGACTTGACAGCAGTCTTAACTGTTCTGGAAGGGTTCTACTGTGAGTCGTGGCGCCATAGGCATCCTCCTGAGGCAATGCTCCGCTTAGTTGCCCTGTACAAGCTGAAGAGATTCCGTTTCTTGACCGAGCTTTGGAAGCTATTGGACGATGAAACCCTTAAACTGTTAGGGTTCAGGTGGAAGCCGAGCTACAAGACTGTGTGGCACTGGCTCAACGTGAGGCTGGGTCCAGAAGGGCTGGAAACTGTTCATTCAGCCTTGATGAAGGCTATGAACGAAGCCTTGGAGATTCAAGGAGTCAGTCTGGGCTTGAAGGTTGCTGGTGACGCCTCACCCATCCAAGCCATGCCACGGGACAAGGAAGCAAGGTATAACGGCTACTACAAGGAGGTATGCTACCTTGTTCATA
This sequence comes from Chloroflexota bacterium, assembly GCA_016865895.1. Lineage (GTDB taxonomy): Bacteria > Chloroflexota > Dehalococcoidia > GIF9 > UBA5629 > VGNY01. Next base: position 618 of record VGNY01000213.1, read on the forward strand.
GGCTCATCTGTAGCACCACGAACCTGACCTTAAGCTGTGCTGTCACACCGGGAAACGTGGACGAGACATACATGATGGTGGTTCTCCTCGTGAAGGCATTGCTTCTCGGCGTGTTTCCTAATGAGACTGGCTTCGACAACGGATACGCCTCACCGTGGAGCTACGCTCTCCTAGGACTGACAACCATTAAACCCTTTATTGGGTTCAGGAAGAACGCGAAGTCAAACTGGAGAGGTAAGCCTAAGACGCTTAGGCTCCGCTTCAAGAAGATGGTTAAGGCCGGCGTCCTCAAGGCTGACCGTCTCAAAGCCTTGGGGCTTAACCCTGACCCAGACGAGAACAACATCGAAAAGATCCTCTCCGGCTTGACGATCGCAGGTCAATACGAGTATGTCGGCGCATACTACAGAAACCTCAGTCTAGACGAGTTCCGCCGTGATAAGCGAGGCTGGATCAAACTCTACGTCTCGATGCGCAATGTGATTGAGGGTTCCAACGGCCACCAGAAGGACTGGCTTGACCTGGACAACCTAAGGGTTAAAGGCCTCCAGAATGCCAGGCTGCACACAGCCCTGTCCATGCTCAGCGAAGCCCTGTTCGCTTACACAAGAGCCCAGAACGGCGTTCTCAAAGGATTAACAAGCACGGCATACCTCAAATAACAACCTGCAAGGGAAAGAAAGAACCATCGCCCTAGCGAAGGCTCTTCCCTCCACGATTGGTAAAAGCCCCTACTAGGGTAAAGCGACCACCAGAAGACTCTCAGAGGACCCAAAGCTTCAACTGACACAACCCATTGAAGATATCTAGACCTAAAGAAAAAGCTGATTAGAAACCCCCAAATAATGTGTCTCACAAAAGTTCTTCTCATCAGTACAAACTGAATTTTCTGCTGAGGAAACTTGTTTTTCCTATTGTTTACATTCGAGCAGTTCATGATTGAAGAATAAATCAGAAGCCGACGGATCAAGGTTTAGGGAACAGGATGCGAAACTGATGTGCAGAGATATTCTCATTACAGCAAAGCTTAAGTGTAGATTGAAGAAATGGAGATAAAAAAGGGTGTTCTGTATGAGGAAGAATGATACTCCATTAGAACTGGTCGCTCGGGTTAGCTGGGGAGATCACATAGTTCAACCACAGTTAGGGTATTACGCATTAGACTCGCCAAGCAGAGTTGAGAAAGCCTTCAAAAGATACCACGATCTCGGGGTAACAAAGATCGGTTGGCGCGTGTATATGGATGGGCACACTTTGGACGATTTAGACGTATATGTCGACTATTATCCACGCCTCTACAATGTTGTTAAAAAAAGATTTGGGAAAATATGGCGCAAAGAGGATTCTCGTGAACTGAGATGGGCAATTGAGTACGCCCACAAGTATG
>VGNY01000214.1 GCA_016865895.1 Chloroflexota bacterium
AGATTCAAGTGAAGCCGAATGTGAGCCGCACAGGACTCGAACCTGTAACCGGCTGATTAAGAGTCGCAAAAAAGACGTCCCACCGAGTGCCACCAGATAGCATAAAGCATCTTTCTGTTTGGCGTCAAACCGCTTTTTGTATCTGGGCGTGCCACCCCGTTTTTTGGCGTGTCAAACAATTTGTCGGCAAAATGTCGGCAGAAAGAAGATTCATGCAGTTAGTTGCATCTTAACAGATTTAGCTATGCAGTTAATTTCTTGGAGTTGCATATCTGTAACGTGAAGTCAACTATGTAGTTTTCTGCATCCCCCAGCTATGCAGGCAGCTCATTGCAGAGACCCGCTACAGCCTCATTCAGAAGGGAGTCACACTTTATTTCATTCCTTGACTATTGTAAGGTAGTTTTTCTGCTCGCTCATGCTACTAGCATAGCAAACTACTCTAAGGCAGATTAGGTTTCCCTATGTTTCCCATCAAATGAAGTGTTTCTTATGTGTGCCAAGCTGCACCTATAATCGCTGTCCTAACTTCGTCCCTGCTGTGTTAGGATCCGCTAATGTCACCGAGGAACGCGAGAGGATAAATTGACAAATACTTTCACATTATCCCCGCCTTGTCGCTTAGCCCATTATGTGGATTATTGTAACGACACAGTTCACTTGACACCGTTGGTCATAGTTAGTAAAGTGTATCAGTGAGATGAAAGACCAAGACGCAAAGGGTTAGGTGCATGAAACAATATAGATTACCGGTAGTAGTACATCAGCCTAGCGAAGAAACGGAGTATAAGTATCTGGCTGAGGTTCCTGTTTTGCCGGGGTGTCGTGCTTGGGGGAATACGCCTGCAGAGGCTACAGAATACTTACAAAGCGTTGCTACAAAATTCATCGAATCCTATAAGATCCATGGACATGTTTTGCCAAAGGCTATTGAGGAATCTGCCTACGAATTAGTTGGTCCAGCCGTAAAAAGCGAACTCATAGTAGTTCTTTGAATTATCACGAGCTTACTCGCAAGCTTCGGAGCCTAGGCTGTGTATTTGACCGTCAGGCCAAAGGGAGCCACGAAATCTGGCTCAATGTGAGAACCGGCATGCGAACTACAATCCCTAACTGGGGTAGCAAGGACTTAAAAGCAGGGACAATCTCAAGGATTGTAAGAGATTTAGGGGTAACAAAAGACCACTTCGAGAAGGCTTAATTTTAAGTTGACATTCAATCCTTTTGCTCTCTTATAAAGCCAGCTTCAAAGCTGGGGGTGAACCTGCCAAATCCGCAAGCCGAAGTGACTTCCTAGCTCCTGGTAACAGATTTTATCTATTTATACATTCGTGGATTTGGGCAAACTTACTCGAACCAAATACAGAAACCATATTATTGCCTTATGGTTCGTAGCTAGTTCGTAGCTGATGAGTTGGGAGTTCGATGTCTAGCTACGAACCTCCAGCTACGAACTCCAAACTCCCCTCTGTATAGTAAGGGTATATTGTAGGGGGTTACCCCTGCCAGTTGAGATGGCAGGTGGGCTGCATGATTTATGCAGTTTCGATGCAGTTAGCTGCATACCGGCTGCATTTTAGCTATGCAGTTTATGACTCGGAGCTGCATTAAATTATGCAGTTAGCTATGCAGTTTCCTGCATTACTTAGCTATGCAGGCAGCTTTTTGGAGTAGCCCTATATAGTCCTCTATCGGAGAGGGTGACCCCTCTCGTGGTGAATTAGCTGCCTGCACTCTGCCTTGGGACTCCATAATCTCCCTGCATTACCTGCTGCCGTAAAGACACGACTAGTGTCCCCGGTTCAACCAGCCTATCAACCGGGCCGTAGCCTGTGATGCACCAACGCAGCTCCGCTTCCTAGTACCTAGAGATAGATGTAGCATATCTATTCTGTAAATACTATCAATACTATCTATGAACGTAGCCCAGTAGGTATTATATCGGCATCCTAGCGCTAATAAACATAAGCAACTCACCGGGTGACCCCAGCATGATACATCGA
>VGNY01000215.1 GCA_016865895.1 Chloroflexota bacterium
GATCCATAAGGTTCTGTCCCCATGTGTGAAGGATACCGATAAACCCTGTACGTGCACCGAGATGCTTCGGATTATTGGAGAGTTCCACAAGCGTCTCGGAGACCGAGCGGAACAGTATATTGTACATGACCCTCTGATTCATGATGACCAGTGGATTTAACTCTGAGGGTATGGTGAATACCACGTGGAAATATTGAATGGGCAAGAGGTCTTCGCCTCTGGCCTCAATCCACCTCTCTTTCTGCAGGGTCTGGCATTTGGGACAGTGCCGGTTCCGGCAGGAGTTGTACGAGATATCCACATGACCACAGCTATATTCATACCTATGCCCGCCAAGGGTTGCTGTCCTGCATACCTCGATGGCACGCATGCGCGCAGATGATTAAGAGGCATCGGATGGGTTCTTCTATACTCTGGCCCGTGCAGACGAAAGATATCCGCCACCTCGACACCCTGAGGCGTCCGCATCAAAGATACCGCTAAAAGTTCTACAACTCTTCCGGTATACTATCGAGGGGACTGGTTACCTGTGCGAGGTTCATCCTGCTGACATGAAGATAAACAGTCGTGGTTGTGGGAGACCTGTGGCCCAGGAGTAACTGGACATGGTGCAGGCTGGTCCCCGCTTCAATCAAATGAGTGGCAAAGCTATGCCTCAGGGTGTGCGGGCTTGCCGGTTTTGTTATGCCGGCACGTTCTTTAGCCTCAAGGAATATCTGCCTTATCGAACTTATGCATACATGAGTGCCTTCCTTTTGTCCTTCAAACAACCATTCTTTAGGTCGATATTGTCTCCAGTACTGCCTGAGACACTCAAGGGCGGTCTGCGACAGGATGGTATATCGATCTTTGCCTCCTTTGCCCTGCTGCACTCTTACCATCATCCGCTTGCTGTCGATATCGCTCACCTTGAGGCGTGCCGTTTCGCTTATCCTGAGGCCTGCAGAATAGGTGATCATCAGGATTGCCCGGTGTTTGAGATTCTCCATGACGGTAAGCAAAGTCTTGACTTCAGCCAGATCCAGAACCACCGGAAGTTTCTTTTTCCCTTGAGGACAATGAATCTTCTCCACAACCTCTTCCCGTTTTAACGTGTGCTTATAGAGGAACTTCAAACCCTGGTAATAAAACCTATACGTCCCCTTGGCTAACTTCCGCTCATTCAAAAGATAAAGAAGATACTCCTTGAGTTCTTTCTCTCCAAGCTCCTCCGGCGACTTGCCAAAGTATTTGGCATAATTGCTCACTTCCCTCAGATAAATCTTTTGGGTTTTAGGGGTAAGCCCCTTCAACTGAAGATCTGCCGACATCTGCTCTCTCAATGTGCTCATATCACAACCTCCTTTAAATCAATATGCGCCGACGAATGTCGACGGTAAAACAAAGGAGATTGTAAAAAGACTTCGACTGATCAACAAGGGGAAAATAACAGACTAACTTCTACAACTCAGGGAAAGCTCTATACTGAACAGAAAACACTGACCACTCGTTACCACCGCGCAGCGGTTTAGTTCTTCGAATGGAAATCATCATATCTCATCGTGCGCTAAATATGCAGACTTGTAGGTGTAACAAACAACCAGAGAAAATCTTCAAAATTTTAAAGAATACCTCCTGAAATAAACGGTTGACATGTTCTCCTGTTAAGCATAGATTACAATCATAAATCAATAAGGAGGTATAAATTATGACTGTTGAAAAATTATTATGTGTAGACTGTATTCAGGATCTAAAAAAAGTTTCTATAACCCAACCCCATCACTTTACTATTTTTTATTGCGATAACAATAAATGCAGGAGATATCAGAAGATATGGTGTATTAACAGTTGGAGGTCTGGTACGGGATACATGTGAGAAGCAATTAGTCTTAGAAATGGGTAAAGATTAAGGGTTAATGTATAACCTTGAATTCGGTTCTCCATTCTTTATACAAGCAAAAAGCGCCCAAACTATTATTGACCAATTGATAATATT
>VGNY01000216.1 GCA_016865895.1 Chloroflexota bacterium
GCTGGCTGAAAAGGTGACTTATATGGCTGAAGGGATGGGGATAAGCAGGGTGAAAGCAATCCTCAACAAGGTTACCTCAGAGGAAATCAGGGAAAAGATGACCGAGGAGTTGGGCAAAAAGGGGGTTAAGGTCATCGGTAAAGTTTACTTCGACTCTGAGCTGAACGCGGCCGGTTTTGAAGGCAGGCCGCTGACCAATTCCAGGGCTACGGAAGATGTGAGGGCGATTATTAAAGCCCTGCTCAGTGAAGCGGTATAGCAACCAGCCTCGCCCTGTATTCTCCCTGCCTAAGATGGAAGACACTAGAGGCAGCAGGCGTGAGGCAACAGGCAACAGTCCTCATTTGTAACTGCAAACCTTTTTACTCTGTCACTGCGAGCGAAGCGTGGCAGTCTCTCCGCCCACCATGTCATTGCCAGCCCCCCTTGTCATTGCGAACCTTTTTACTCTGTCATTGCGAGGAGCCTCCCCTATCTGTCATTGCGAGGAGCCGTAGGCGACGAAGCAATCCCATTGCCATTCCCCCTCTGTCACCCTGACCCTGAACAGAGTGAAGGGGAAGGGTCTAGATTCTTCACCCCGATGTAACCGGGGCTCAAGAACGACGGGTGTGAGGGATTGCCACGCCCCGACTAAGTCGGGTCTCGCAATGACGATTCGGGCTGTCATAGTGAGGAGCATCCCCCGTTTTGTCATCGCGAGGCACGGAGTGCCGTGGCGATCCCAGCCACGGCAGGCATTAGAGCTAGGCAGAGATTGCCATGTCCCGATTGCATCGGGACTCGCAATGACTACTGACTGGAGACCATTGACTGCCGACTATTGACTGCCGACTGAATACCCGGCGCTACTTTTTCCTGATACCAGCCAGCATTTTAAGAGAGGGAACACAGCACCTTGCCAAATTCGCATCAGCAAGTTTAAACTAGGCACAGCTACATTTCCACGAAGGACAAGGTCTGGGCAGTTGATGCCTATGAAAGGAAAGGAGAGGTATGAAATACAAATGGTATTGGACCCCAGGTTGGTGGTGGCGACTACTGATAGTCTTAACCTTGTGGGTTGGTGGTGGGATCCTTATAGAAATAGACTGGGGATGGATAGGAGGAATTCTGGTGATAGTTGGCTTGGGTTTCTTTCTTTACGGTTATGTACTTACAGGGAGAAACATTGCGAAGAAAGAAAAGGAGGAAATTTCTGTTTTTAAAGTGCCAAGAGATGAATTAGTGAGAAATGGATATAGATACTATTGTCGTGAATGTGGGGCTGCTTATCAAGAACTGGCATTTGAGTTGGTAAATGGGGTGTTAAATACTAAGATGTGTAGTTGTGGTACTAATTCATTTGCTACTTTAAATGACAACAAACCTGTCTGGGAGAACGAGGAACAGCGATAATTAAAATGGAGTTAACCCCTGTACCTAGACACTTCGTGTTAGGAAGGTTTGGCAGGTGGGTGAAAAAGAATGTGGTTGTCTTCGCCTTTATCAATGCCGTCCGAAAATAAGCATGGATAATAGTCAAACATTTTTGTGTGTCACCCACCTATGGGTGACCGTCGTATTTTGGCATGTCTACTCAGGGTTTGGGGGCTCATGGGAATCAGACGTAAGAATGGAGGCCATTATTTAGTTGAGGAGATAAGAGGGAAAAGGCCGATACCTACGAGGATTAACGCAGTGACCCAGTTTTTGTCGAGGAACAACGCAGCTATACCTGCGACCGTGAATACAACCAGGAATACCCAGCTCCATAAATTCATTTTCTGCTTCTCCTTTCAGATTTGTTTAACGATTGTTTTGTTCAAACTAGCTACGGTGACCCCAAGAGAAGTGACACGTGGCTGTTAGATTTTGGCTTTTCTGGCTCGGCTGTCAATGTAGTGTTGGAGTCGTTCCCGTGTGGTTAGCCACTGGCCGCTAAGCCTCAGTGCCCATAGTCTTCCTTTTTCAGCCTGTGTCCTCAAAGTGACCG
>VGNY01000217.1 GCA_016865895.1 Chloroflexota bacterium
GATTTCACCTATCCCCCCGGGCCTCTTTTCCATGATTCACCGTCAAAAAAATAAAAGACCTCGTTGCGCTTTGAAAATCAAGCAGATAGTATAGATTTAACGAACAAGAACTATCATCAACGAGGTGAAGGCATTATGGCACAAGGATTACTCCCTTTCAAGTATGAAGCTGAGAAAGAGACGACTGGGATGACGGCGCTTGGTGGTTTGCCTGCCTATTTAGATCTGGCCAAGGTTATAGGTTTAAGCAAATCGATTCAGAAGCATTTGAAAGTGCGAGAAGGAGGGCAGGGCTGGACAGATAGCCAGGTGGTGTTATCGATTGTTTTGTTGAATCTGGCTGGAGGGGATTGTGTTGAGGACATTAAGGTATTGGAGAGTGATGATGGATTTTGTGAAGTTTTAAAGAAAGCCGAGATGCATGGACTGAAGCGTAAGGTTCGACGGGAATTGTTGCGGCGTTGGCGCAAAGAGAGGAAACGTGCTGTGCCATCAGCATCGGCCATATTTCGTTATTTAGCGAAGTTTCATGACAGGGAGCAAGACAAGTACAGGGAAGCAGGCAAGGCGTTTATTCCGGAGGCCAATGAGCATTTAAGGGGATTTGTGGAGGTAAACAAGGATTTGGCGCGGTTTGCTGGTTCTAGGAATATTCAGGATACAGCGACATTGGATATGGATGCGACTTTAGTAGCGACGAACAAGGCCGATTCGCTGTTTTGCTACAAGGGGCACAAGTCGTATCAGCCGTTTAACACGTGGTGGGCGGAGCAGGGGATCGTACTGCATACGGAATTTCGGGACGGCAATGTGCCTGCTGGGTTTGAGCAGTTACGAGTATTTAAGGAGGCATTGGGGTGTTTGCCGGAGGAGGTTAAGAGAGTTCGGTTACGTTCGGATACAGCGGGATATCAGCACGATCTTTTAAAGTACTGTGCCTCGGGATCGAATGATCGTTTTGGGGTAATTGAGTTTGCGGTTGGCTGTGATGTAACCAAGGAGTTCAAGAGAGCAGTGGCAGAGGTGGAGGAGTCGGAGTGGAAACCGATATACAAAGAGGTTAGGGGGAAGAAGGAGCCGAGCGGTGTAGAATGGGCGGAGGTTTGCTTTGTTCCTAATGCGATTGGTCATAGCAAGAAAGGGCCGGAGTACAGATATTTGGCCAAGAGGGAAGTTGTAGTGGAGCAGCTGATGCTGTCTGGGATGGAGCAACAGATAAGCTTGCCTTTTCCGACGATGGAGACAAGGGGCAAGAGGTACAAGATTTTTGGGATAGCAACGAACATGGATTGGGATGGGGAGAATCTGATCCATTGGCATCATGAGAGATGCGGTAAGAGTGAAGAGGCACACTCGGTCATGAAAGAAGATCTGGCAGGGGGCAAATTGCCTTCGAATGATTTTGGAGAGAACGCAGCATGGTGGTGGATGATGATACTGGCGTTGAACTTGAATGCGATGATGAAGATGCATGTGTTGGGGAAAGAGTGGGAGCCTAAGCGGATGAAGGCTATTCGCTTTTGGTTGATCAATCTGCCCGGTAGAGTGGTAAAACGTTCTCGCAATCTTATCATCCGATTAACCAGGAACCAGCCGGCATTAGATGTATTGCTTGAGGCAAGGAGGAAGATAGCGATGCTTATGCCAGCTGGATGTGGATAGTACAAGATACGGCCCGGTATATCTGTTTTTGGAGATGAGAGCGGTGAGATGCGCCCGCATTTTGCCTTGTCCCATGAGTTAATTGTTGGAGGCAGAAAGTTCAGTATATGATTTATGTCTAATAATATTAAGTACTTCCATCAACCAAACTGGAAATCGTGGAATTTGGTGAATGCTTTTTCCGCATATACATAAACAAGGATGATCTACGCCCGGCCTGATTTGTATTAAGATGGTCCCAACTGAGACTTAGGATAGCACAGATCTAATCATAGGCGGTGGATTTTGGTAGTAGAATCCAATGGTTTTTT
>VGNY01000218.1 GCA_016865895.1 Chloroflexota bacterium
TCTCACACGCCGGTTCCGTGTTTCCCGCGCCAGATGGTACTGCAAGGAATTCGTTGGAAAACAGTACCCTTCTAGGTAAACTCACTCTTGCATTTCTACTGCGAGCATCATACAATTTGCTAGCTACTTTTACTTGTCAAAGGCACCACTAACTTTCAAGGCGGTTACTAGTGTCTTGTCAGGCTAGTAAGTAGACAGACATCCAGGATAAGTGATATGATGGGAGCATGAGTGGAAAAGCAGCTCCTGTCACATTAAGTGCCGAAGAAAAGAAAACATTGGAAAACACGGCTAACTCGCGGACTGCCCCATACAGAAAAGTACAGCGTGCTCGCATTATCCTGCTGGCGGCGGAAGGAATGACCAATACAGCAATAGCTCAGGAGGTGGGGCTACAGCGGTCTATGGTGGTGCAATGGCGCCAGCGTTTTAATGCTGAGCGGTTGGCCGGCATGGAGGACCGTCCACGCCCTGGCAAGCCCAGACAATATTCTGATGCCGACCGTCTGAGGGTGATCGAAATGGCCTGTAACCAAAAACCTGACGGAGAGACGCACTGGAGTGTGCGCACTCTGGCCAAAGCTTCAGGGATAGGACGGGATACGGTGCACCAAATTCTACGTCAGGCTAATCTCAAGCCACATCGAGTTGGTAGTTTTTCAATGTCTACCGACCCTGATTTTGCTGCCAAGGTGGTTGATGTAGTAGGTCTGTATATGCATCCACCGGAAAACGCTATTGTGTTGTGTGTGGATGAGAAAACTCAGGTTCAGGCGCTGGATAGGACTCAACCTTTATTGCCGATGCGGCCAGGTCAGATTGAGAGACGAACTCACGACTATAAACGCAATGGCACTATACAACTTTATGCCGCTCTGGAGGTTAAAGCCGGACGTGTTATACCCCGCATCGAAGAGCGCCATCGGTCGCGGGAGTTCATTGCCTTCATGAACCAATTGCTACGGGCCTATCCATCCGGTGAGCTCCACATTATCCTGGACAATGTTAAAAGTCATGATTCTAAAGAGGTGAAGGAATGGCACAAGCAGCCGCGCCACAGGAGGGTAGTTTTTCACTTTATTCCTACCTACTCGTCCTGGCTTAATCTAGCCGAAGTGCTTTTCAATCTTCTGCAAGCCAAGGCGCTTAGAAGAGGGATATTTACTTCCAAGCAGGATCTGGTGACCGCCATCATGAGCTATATCCAGAAATTCAATGAAGAAGGGCGTGTCTTTCGCTGGACAAAGACGGCAGATCTAATTATTAGTTCAGTTACTAGCCTGACAAGACACTAGTAAACGTGATACATTTCCACCTTTAGCTATAACCTCTTTATAAGCATCCACCGCCATGTGCCATTTCCATGTATCTGTAAATGCCTTTATCTGAGCTGGTGGTGCTGCTCCTGTATCATCCTTGAAAATAACATTGTAATCACGTTTGGAATTGAATGGAGGGTCTAAATAAATGAGGTGTACTGAATCAGGGTCAAAATCACGCAAGATATTTAGGTTATCTCCCCAATACAAAACATTAGTTTTCATTTATCCAAACTCCTACGAAACCGAAAAGGCTTATCCCAGTTAGGACTTTTACATTTCGGGCACACTCTAGGCCTTTCCTCTTTATTGCGGGGCAACCATTCGTGCCCGCATCGGCAGCGATACCCAGCCAGTTTGACTTCCCCGATGGTCTGTTCCAATTTTACCATATACTAACCTCAAAAAATATTTCATTTATTTACCTAAAGTAAATACTAAAGGTATTGACAAGTCAACTACTATATGTGTCCTAATCCAGTCAATATATGAGTTAGGACTGGAGCCTACATTCAGACAGACTTTTGAGGCAAAAATGTTAGTTGCCCCAAAAGTGTTTGAAAATATGGACTTTTAGGGCAAAGCCCGTCAAGGGAGAGGAGATGGCAGTGGAAAGATTTGGCAGTGGGGCGTTTTGGGGT
>VGNY01000219.1 GCA_016865895.1 Chloroflexota bacterium
CCAATCCGCTTACCGGGAAAGAGATTATGGGAGCAGCTGTAAACAAGCTGCTTCGCATAGGGTTTGTGCTGGTTAAGAAACGAACTTTTTACCAATTGCCACGAGTGCCGCAGTTGGTGAGCTAGGACATGAAGTCTCACATCAGGCGGGCAGGGAGATACCGTCCCTTTTTTTGGGAACTCGAAAGAGTGAGCCCGTGGACAAACATGGTGCCCCTGCCCACCTGGCCAAACCCGAATGAGTATGATGGGTCTCGTGAAAGAGCAACCCGTATCTAACTGCTAAAGAGGGAACCGGGAAAGAAGAGGCTGGGGCCTGTCCGCCGATTGGTGAGAATAGAAAACTTCGACAGAGGCTATTGACTTTCAACCAAATAGTATGTTTCTTCTCGGCAGTCTCCTTGCCCACTAGTGCAGCATCATAGGTAGCGCTGTGCCTTCTGGTGATATGAATGGAAACAATTTCGTCTGCTTCTTGGGCTGCCTGCTCATACGCCTCGGCGAAATCTCCGGGTGAGGGTGCCGCAGTAGAGGGATGAATTGGGCTGGTCGCCAGCTTGTGGTAGAACTCGTCGCAGTTTATATCGACCCCATCGCGATAGACCTCATCGCCAAAACGAAGGTACACCGGTATCACGGTAATTCCCAACCGCTTGGCTTCCTCCTGTGTGATGTCCGAGCCACTGTCGGTAATAACTCTAACCCCCATAAGTTGACTGCCTCCTTAGTATACACCTCGTTAAGTAGTGGGCCAGCAGAGGTGAATACGAAAGTATACTTTAAAGCGGTGGGGCATGTAAATCGTCGTGCGATGCCAAGAGAGCTGAATGAAACATCGGAACACCCTCGGGGTCACACCCGTTTTTGCTGGACACGCCACAACATCAGGAATTTACAGGAGGCGAACTCGGAACTTTTTAGTGGTTCCAATTCAATTATCTTCCCGGAAACGCCAAAAAGATATAAAACTGAGTACAAAGCTGTTGGTGAGGGTATCGATGAAAGTTAGTAGCTAAACGGTCAGTACGGAGTGCTGAGTACCCGAGTATTTCCATAGCTGTTTTTTAATCCATAGCTGGAATTTTCCACAGCTAATTCCCAAATTCCATAGCTGTTTTGTGGAATTTTCCACATAGAAGCTATGGACTCGGCTATGGATTTTTCCACTCGCACTCGTCCTTCCACATGCCATCTATACTGGGTCACCCCCTCCGGACAGACTTCAAGACAGGCTTCAAAAGCTGCTCTGCCTAAGCTGCTTTAAATATAGCAGCTTAGATATAGCTGCTTGAGAGGTTCATACAAGCAACTCTCCAGACGGATGAGATAGCTAAATTTTTACTGTGTTGGTTTTCTGACATGCCTGCAACCCCTCTCGAAGCGTGACATGATCTGAGCAGTGGGAATCACTAAACCCCCAGCGCTTGAAATACCAAAGCCAATCCAGCACCTGGCACTGGGCACTCAACCGTATTCCCCGCAGAGGGGGTAACCCTTTCTGCTCTAGCTAGACATAGCCTATTGTGATATGTAAAACAGTTTCCGTAAAATGTGTGCTCAACATGTCCGCGGAGGGCTTGCACGGTTTTTAACTTTTTTTCCCCACATCCGCTATGGGTATGCACCTTTTCTTCTCCCACCGGTGGCTATAGCAGGTGGCTATGGCGGGTGGCTATGGCAGCGGTGGCTATGGCAGCCACTTTTTCCCGTTCCATAAAATACCCTTTATCCAGATGGGGTCACCCTATAGAGTAAGCTTGAGGAAGGATGTAAGATAGACTATTGAGGGGGAGCTTGGGGAGAGCGCCAGGGTCACCCAGTGGCAGAGACCACCCGGGGAGGAACAGCACCTCCCAAGTTCCTACGGAGGAATGGTCAAAAGGGAGACGTGCTTCGAGCACCACTATAGGGTAACTTTATCCGTAGCCCTCTCAAATTCTACAAGAAAAGGA
>VGNY01000220.1 GCA_016865895.1 Chloroflexota bacterium
GTCCGTATGCCGTGTAGAACATATGACTTGTTGGTTAAAGTCCAACCGTGGGAATTCGGCAGTGCACCCACGTAGTACGAGGGAGGTGCAAGGGGTAACCTGAAACACTAAGTTCCCTGACAAAGGCTCATTTAGTGAGTCGAGCAAATCTGCGGGTCGCAGCGGAAGCGAACCTATATGTAGCCTCGTTAACTAATAAGGGCTGCCGACCCTGTGGACGGCTGGGGAAGGCTGAAACACCTATCCTCACGAAAACTGCCATAACCGATAGGTGGGCTCTCGGGGTAGCAGGGGTGACACGCAGAGGAAGCCATATGAGGTAGCACGGGAGACCCTTGCAGATGCTGAATAGGGCAGCAACTGGTGGATATAAGGAAACGAAGTTCCATCAGGTCTGCAGGGGAGTCGGAGTTGCCCATAGTACCGATAACATCACAAGGACAACATAACCTTGAGAGAGGGAAGGGGCAATACCTTCATCACGTTTCTGAAGGAAAGAAGGAAAGGGGATTGCAGTAATGCTGGAAACTCCAGAGAAGATTCGGGAACTTCAGAGGAAACTATACCAGAAGGCCAAGCAGGAAAAAGAGTATCGATTCTATCTTCTCTATGACAAAGTGTATAGGGCGGATATTCTGAGCCATGCCTACAAACTTGTCAGAGCAAACAAAGGAGCCCCTGGAATAGACGGGATAACCTTTGAGGGCATAGAGGGGGTAGAGGGTGGAGAACAGAGGTATCTTGAAAAGATAGCTGAGGAGTTAAGGAATAAGGAATATAAGCCTATGCCTGTAAGGCGGGTTTACATTCCCAAACCCGATGGGAGTAAGAGACCACTGGGGATACCAACCATCAAAGACAGGGTGGTACAGATGGCAGTGAAGATAGTAATTGAACCGATATTTGAAGCCGATTTTCAGGGAAGCTCCTATGGATTCAGACCAAAGAGGGATGCTCATCAAGCCATGGATGATGTATCTTTACAGCTTCGTAGTGGAAAAACTCAGGTAATAGATGCAGACATCTCAAAGTATTTTGACACCATACCTCATGAAAAGCTTCTTAGTTTAGTAGCGAAACGGATAGTGGATAAGAATATACTGAAACTAATCAAGATGTGGTTGAAAGCGCCAGTAGTAGAAGAAGGAGAGGATGGGAAGAAGAGATACAAAGGAAATGACAAGGGGACACCTCAGGGAGGTGTAATATCTCCGCTGCTCGCCAACATATATCTCAATGTACTGGATACGATGTGGAAGCTCAAGAAGGTACAGGAAAGATTGGGGGCAAGACTTATCAGATATGCAGATGACTTTGTGGTATTGTGTGAGAGCAATACAGAGAGGATATTAAGAGGGATAAAGGCAGTGCTTAACTCTTTGGAATTAGAACTCAATGAAGAAAAGACAAAGATAGCTGAGGTGAGACAACAAGACATTACCTTTCTTGGTTTCACCATTGGGCTAAAGAGGAGTGTAAGGACTGGCAAAGAATTTCCCCTAATACGGCCTTCAAAGAAGGTTTTAAAACATATCAAGGTGGAGATAAAAAGCCTGACGGACAGGACGAACCTTGCATTACCGACAGAGGTGGTTATCAGGAAACTTAATGAAGTAGTAAGAGGATGGGTTGGATATTTTCGCTATGGAAGTTGTAGTAGAGACATGGCCAAGCTGAAGAGATATCTTGAGGAACGAGTGCAAACATATCTGAGGCACAAGCACAGGAAGAAGGGCAGGGGATTCATGGTATATCCCTACCACTATCTTTATGAGAACCTTGGGCTTTACAAAATACCGACGACTGCTCCTTATAAGACGCCTGTGAAAGCTGATGGAAGAAGATGATTGGAAAGCCGTATTCGGGAAAACTGAATGTACGGTTTGATGAGGGGGAACTGGAGATAGGGCTTCTGTCACTACGCCAGTTCTCTACTCTACC
>VGNY01000221.1 GCA_016865895.1 Chloroflexota bacterium
ATAGTTGCCGATGATGGCTTTAGGGTGCTTCCCGCCCATCTCAATGTAGCCAAACATGTTTATCAATCCCTCGAAATCCTCTAGCGAAACATTCCGCACGTTCCTGCGGATTTTCTCCAGCAGTTTCTTTTTGGTAGCCAACTCATCACAACCTCCTTGTTTATTTGGCGTACCTAGCTGGTAAAATGGTAGCATATATGCTACCACCTGTCCATGAATAGCTACTGAGCAATGCCGTTTGGGTTTTCGAATCGAGGGGCAGTAAATGCCACGTCGATTGATAGTAGAACGCCAGAGTGCTAAAATCAGACCGAACAGAGCTTCGGCTGTATACGGGGGAACAATGGGCAGAAGATATTGGCTTGACCTGTTTACCGGCAAAACTTGGAATGAATTCTTGAACCACGGTGCAAGCATAAGTGGCTTTAGAGAACGTAGAATTAATCTCGCACAGAAAGTTCAGCCAGGAGATTATTTCATATGTTATCTGACGGGTCTGAGCAGGTTTATAGGCGTGTTGGAAGTCACCTCACCGTGCTATTTCGATAACAAAACACAAATATGGGAAGAAGAAATATATCCTGTTAGATTCAAAGTGAAAATAGTCTATGGGCTCGAACCCAAGACCGCGGTACCGATTCGTATTCTGCAGAATAGGCTTTCGATGTTCAAAGACTTGAAGTCCCCAAAAGCATGGTCAGGCTTTTTCAGGAGCTCCCCTGTAGAATTCGAAAAGGAAGATGCCGACGTAATCGTAGAGGCAATTCAGAGTGCTGCCGAAAATCCTGTTGAAAGAGAATACGATGAAAAGAGACTCTGGCGCAGCCCAAATGTATATGAATCGAGAGTCACGCAGATTACGGTACCAGACGCGGAAGCACTCGAGGTTACCGAACCCAAAGTCGAAAGAACAACACACGAGGAAATGCAGTGGTTGTTACTTAAGCTAGGTTCTGACATGGGCTTGGATGTTCGAGTGGCGAGAAATGATCAAAACAAGGAGTACAACGGTATCTCATTCCAAGACATCCCTCGTTATCGAAAAGAGTTACCGACGCAATTTGTGCCGAAAGCACAGAGAATAGTAGAGATGATCGACGTGCTGTGGTTGCAGAAGAACCAGATAATCGCCGCATTCGAAGTTGAACATACAAGTTCGATCTACTCAGGCTTATTGCGGATGTCCGACTTAATAAGCGAGCAGCCGAACATATCAATAGACCTCTATATAGTTGCGCCAGATGACCGACGTGCTAAAGTGAAAGAAGAAGTCAATAGGTCGACCTTCGCAAGATTGGATCGTCCCCTGCCTCAAATGTGCAGGTTCTTGCCCTACTCAGAATTGAAGAAGGAAATCGAACAAATGGGTGACCGAGTTAAGTACATGAAGCCTCAGTATATTAACGAAAGAATTGCCGAGAGCTGTGAGCTTTATGAGGCCTGAGATCCCGCTATCTCAAAAACAGCCACTCATTCCGGTTTCTTAGTGCCCGCCCCGGGCACCCGGCTGGATGGGGAGAGACGGGTTACGGCGTTATACTCCTTGGGACAAACCAGTTCGCAACTGCCGCACTTGGTGCATTTGGTCTGGTCGATTACTTTGATGCCTTTCTCGTCGCTGGCGATGGCTTTTACCGGGCAGGTCAGTACGCAATGCTCGCAGGCACGTTCGCACTTCTCGCGGAGGATGTAGTAGGCAATAAGCTCTTTACACACCAGCGCCGGGCAACGTTTCTCCACGATGTGAGCCATGTATTCGTCGCGAAAGTAGCGAATGGTGGTGAAAACGGGGTTGGCTGCTGTCTTGCCCAAGCCACACAGCGACCCATCTTTGATATCCTCGCCCAGTTCCACCAGAAAATCGATATCTTCCAGCTTGCCTTTCCCTGTGGTGATTTCGGTCAGTATGTCCAGCATGTGCCAGGTGC
>VGNY01000222.1 GCA_016865895.1 Chloroflexota bacterium
GTAACGTGTTGGATTATCTCACCGAAGCCTGTGACGCAGCCAACTGGGGACGGCCAGCCCCATCCCTACTCCAAGGCGGTGCTGCAATTGCGGGATAGAAGCTTAGCCTCTACCCCTGAACGGTTACCTTTGATCTTATAGTTGTCAGCCATCTTCGACCTCCAGCACGTTTTGCTGGACAATGATACCACAATGGCTCACAACTTGGAAACACTAAACTCTAACTGCACAGGTCGCAAAGTTTTACTCATCGCCGGGAAACCCTCAAACACTAATGGTTCAAAATTCAAGCTCTTGACCACTCGAGTCGCGATTTCCCGATCATATTCTAATTCCTCGATCGCGGAACTGATGAATACCTTTATCTTGCCCATCTAACTCCCTCCTCACGATTTCCTTCAGAATTCTCTTTCTATCATGTATTCAGCCCAGATAGACAACAATTCTTTATATCTTGACGATGGAATATTGTCCAGGTACACGATTGCGTCTCTAACGCATGACTTGGCTAGATCACGTGTTTGCTCAATACCTCCCAGTTCTCTGAGCAGACTAATCGCTTGTTCTACTTCTTTCTCCGTTGCGCGCTCATTACCAAGAATACTTAGTAATGCTGCTTTTTGCCTTTCAGTTGCGTTTCTCAGCGCGTAGTAAACTATTGTTGTCAGTTTGCCTTCTCGGATATCTGAACCGACTGACTTGCCGAGTAACTTTTCGTCTCCAACAACACCTAAAATATCATCCTGCAGTTGAAATGCCGTGCCGCATTTGCTTGCGAAGGTAGATAGTGATCTAACCAGATCATGGTTTGCATCACATGTACTAAGTCCTATCATGGCTCCAGCGCGCCCAGCGAATTCATAGAGGACGCCTGTCTTTTTCCACAGCATTTCAACGATTAGGGTCTCGTCAAGCGCTTCTACAGGCTGCTTAGCATACTGTATATCTAACGTCTCTCCTTCAACCAGGGTGCACTGCACATTCATCTTTAGATCATTGATCAGATACAAGACAATCGCTGGATCCAGGCCTTGCTTTTGGTAGAGCTCACACAAAAGAGAAGTTGCCCAACCTTGCTGAATATCTCCTGCTAGAATGCCAATAGAAAGACCATAGTGTTGCGCGTCATCCTCATTATAACCATATTCTTCTATGGCTTTGATACGAAACTTCTCGTGGACTGTAGGGCTCCCGCGTCTCTTTCCATCTTTGTCTATAATGTCGTCATGGACCAAGGTCCACGTGTGATATACCTCCACAGCAGCTGCTGCGGGAATTGCCTGATTTTCGTCTCCGCCGACCGCACCGCATGAAAACAGCAACACTGCAGGGCGTAGGGATTTGCCCACGATGTTAATGTAGCTATATACTGCATCATAAATGTGGTTTGGAGATAAATATTTGCCATATTCGGGAGACGTTAGATAGCTGTATATTATACGCCCTATCCTTAGAAGTTCCTCTTCCAAGATCGCCTTTTTACGTTTGAAGTCCACTTTCATAGGTCACTCCTTTCGGTCACATTATACAATACTTAGTTTGATTTGGCAACCACTCAAGTGTGCTCCTCTCGATCAGGAACAATGTCACCATTTCTAGCTTTCCTCGGCTTCTTCTTGAAGCCATAGTTCCTTCAGTTCTCTCAAGGCCCCGTCTCGATAGCCTTCTGCAGCCTTCTGAGCGTAATGGCGGGCTCCAGTGTCCTCCAAAATGTCCGGGGCACGGTGCATATCCTTTGGCGAAATGGCTTCTTTGTGGGATTGCTCCTAAAACGCTTTCAACAGGGGAGCGCTCTTAAGCTCCTGGACGTTTCTCGCGCCAATGCAGAACATGGCCGTGCGCAGTTGCTCCAGGATTTCCCGTACCTTTTCTCCCACCGCTTCGGGAGAGACGGTGGCTGGCTTCAGGAAGGGGGTGGCCAGGG
>VGNY01000223.1 GCA_016865895.1 Chloroflexota bacterium
TGAATGTCGTCTCTGAGCCCTTCAAGCAGGTGGTGGACAAGATTAACCAGCGAATAGACCGACAAAATGACCCCTTGAGCGCTATCATTAGAGGGGTAGAGGAACTATGGGATGTTTCATTGCTTAAATTCACGTATGAGCTGACTCAAAGCTCGGTGTCAAGCAATGTCGCTGAAATGGAGAGAAGCGGGCTTTTGCGCTTGGATAATACCGGCGTGCCGATAGATGCCAGGAAGCACATAGAAGAGCTCTTTGAGAAAGCCAGGAATGATTTGTCTTTTGCTTCGGAATTGGCGATGGAGTTGAGGCGGTGGAGTCTGTTCTACGAATATCAGGACCAGTTCTTTGGTTTGTTCAGGAAGGGTTGAATTCTCTCTAGTTCTCGGCGATGTTATTCTCGTCTGGTTATCAAGTTCAGTTTTGCATGTGCTGGGCATAAAATATTGTAGGATATAGAACTTACGTCTATTGACAATTGCTGTATTGGTGGTATATTACTATATTATATGGGAGTTGGCCTTGTGTAGAGCCGAGGACGTATTATGAATCGGCGCAGGTCTAATATTGAGATAATAGGGGACATGCTCAGGGTTGGTGAGAACGGCGCTGGGAAGACCGAGATAATGTACAGCGTCAATATGAGCTACAGCCAACTTCAGAAATATTTGGGTTTTCTTGTCGGCCATGGTTTTATAGATAGGCTAAAGATGGGTAACCCATCTGTAACATATCAGGTTACGGAAAAGGGGTTGAGTTTGCTCAAGAGTATAGAAACAGTGCTTGAGGTGCTGGATTTAGATGAAATGGCTGACTTTAAGTAGGCTTACTTTGGTCGGCTGCGTACAATCGCGAAGTAATGCTTGGTAGGTACTTGTTCGAGTAACACGTAAGGAGGCGCTCATGTCGGAGAAAAGGATGCTGATACTCGATGTTGAAGTGGCAAGAAAGATAGATGAGAATCGAGGTAATCTAAGCGCCTCGGAATTTATTAATTTCCTTATAGACAACCAGTTGAAAAAGGATAATAGTGGCTCGGTTAATAACCATGTCACCAAGGAAGAGTTTAGCCAATTTGAGCATGGCATAAAGGAACTCCTGCGCAATTTTATGGAATTCTTCATAAGCTATGGGTTGGAATTGGGCAAGCAGCCGACGGACAAAGAGTTTGAAGCGTTGAGTCAGAAACTGCAAGCTATGGGTAAGGGTCAAAGTCGTTAACAGGATTGGTTGAATTACCTAAAATCCCCGGTTTCTGCTTTTTATCCCGCGGGCGCCAACCTTCTGAAATTATCTGATTATTCCCTGAGTAGCCATTTGTCTTGTCGTATGTGAGGCCCTTAGTTATCCCTCGCGCCTCGACAAACAAGCACAATTAGCTGGTGGGCTTAATTCGGGGTCTTATGGTGTTCAAGCAGGCTGAGATGCTTTGCCTATTGGGTATGAGGAAGGGAGTTTGTTGCTGATAAAGATGGTATTGGGGGAACATCTTGGGGAAGAACAGCTTGTCCTGCACCAGGACATGTATAACATCCATCAGCATCCAGATAACGGCGGCTAGAATGAGTGTGGCAGAGGGGAACATAAGAATGAGAGAAATGTAGACGAAGAATAGCCATATCACACCCGGATGGCGCGTGAGTGCGTAAGTACCTTCTGCTATAAGCTGGTTCCCCACTCCTTTTTGTGCATAGGTAGTACGGAAGGGTATCTCTATGAATAGGGAATAGATGAGGAGGCAGAGGAAAATGACGAGGAACACGGCGCCAAGCGGCAGCAAAAAAGTGGGCCGTTCTAATTTAGCTGGTGTGTGGCAGACCATAACTGTGGCGTAGGCTATAAGCCCGAGTGCAACTATCCCAAACATCTGCTTCATTATAGGTATGTTTCTCAGGCTGGCCCAATCGAAGGCGAAGGCAAA
>VGNY01000224.1 GCA_016865895.1 Chloroflexota bacterium
CATGTCCCAATCATAAATGAGTTGCCTGTTTCAGGCTCACCTTGCATTAGAAATCGGTGCTCCCTCCAGGCTCATCTTGTATTGGAAGAGACTTAGCCTTGCAAGAATTTCTGACTTGATATATAATCACGCAAGCCAAAAATCAAGAAGAAAGGAAAGGCCGACCATGGAAATACAAACACCACTGAAAGAAACAACCGATATCTTAATCGAAGAGGGCGGCGATGTCCTCAAAATGTGTTATCAATGCGGTCTGTGCACCGGCGTCTGCCCTTGGAATCAATTAACTAAATTCGATCTACGCAAGTTAGTGCACAAAGCACAAATGGGCATAGTTGACTTTGAGGACGAGGAGGTGTGGAGATGCGTTGGCTGCAAAACCTGTGTTGACCGCTGCCCCCGCGATGTAGAAATCCCATACCTGATGCGAGCGATACGGCGCGTTATCATGGAGGTCGGCGCCGGCATAGTCCCCCACTCACTCCGACTTTCAGAGAAAAACATCTCTGCCGTGGGTAACCCACTGGGAGAACCACCGGAGAAGCGAAACGATTGGGCAAAAGACCTCGACGTCAAGACCTACACCAAAGGAACTGAGATATTATATTTCCCCTGCTGCTACCAGGCCTACGACCCTCCCACCAGGAAAGCCGCCGTGGCAACGGTTGACATCCTGAAAAAAGCCAAGGTAGATTTCGGAATTCCAGATAACAACGTGGTCTGCTGCGGCGAGAGCATACGTAAGGCAGGCGCCGAAAGCCTGTGGCAAAGATTAGCTAAAACCAACATGGACATTTTCGCCGAACTCGGCGTTAAGAAAATCCTCGTCACCTCACCCCACTGTTACCACACTTTCAAAGATGAATACCCCGAACTAGGTGCCAATTATGAGATAATCCACTTGTCTCAATACTTGGCCGAACTCATCAAAGAAGGAAGGCTCAAATTCAGTAAACCAATGGTCAAAAAAGTTACCTACCATGATTCCTGCTGTTTGGGGCGCTATCAGGGCATATATGACGAGAACCGACAAATCCTGACCAGCATTCCCGGCCTTGAGTTCGTCGAGATGCGGGATAACCGAGAATATGCACTGTGTTGCGGGGGCTGTGCCGGGAGGCTATGGATGGAAACCAAAAAAGGTGAAAGAATGTCCGAGCTGAGACTTGAACAGGTATTTGAGATAGGTGCCAACACACTGGCTCTGAGCTGCCCATACTGCATGGCCAATTTCAACGATGGCGTCATATCTATGGGCAAGGCTGAAGAGATTGAGGTCAAGGATATCGCAGAAATAGTTTCGGAGGCACTATAATGGCAGAAAAAAAGGTAACAAAGAAGAAAGACACGGAGCCCAAGATAGGCGTATACGTTTGCCATTGCGGTTCTAATATCGCTGGAACCGTTGATGTACCACAAGTGGTCGATTTCACCAAGGGGCTGAATGGAGTAACTGTTGCTCGCGAGTACAAATTCATGTGCTCTGACCCGGGACAAGGCATGATAAAGGACGATATCAAGAACCTAGGGCTTAACCGGGTGGTGGTTGCTTCCTGCTCACCACTCCTTCATGAGCCGACTTTCCGCCATGCCGTGCAAGAAGCCGGACTTAATCCATACCTCTTCGAGATGGCCAACATACGGGAACATTGCTCTTGGACAACCGAAGACCACGGCGAAGCCACAGAGAAGGCCAAGGCTTTGGTAAGTGCTGCCGTAAAACGCGTTTATTACCACCAGCCTCTGGAGACAAGAGAGGTTCCGGTTAACCCGAATACCTTAATTGTTGGTGGTGGTATCGCTGGCATCCAGGCTGCGCTGGAGATTGCCGATGCCGGCCATAAAGTCTATCTGGTGGAGAGAGATCCCAGCATTGGCGGGCACATGATTCAGTTTGACAAGACCTTCCCCA
>VGNY01000225.1 GCA_016865895.1 Chloroflexota bacterium
AGCTTGATGTTGAAGTGGATTTGCCTGCCTCAACGCGCCTTGGATTGGAGACGCACCATGTCCATTAGGTGCGCTCAGCCTATCCTCCTGTGTTCCCCCTTTGCCTTAAAACAAGGATTAGATGGTATGGGAATGTTGACCCATTGTCCATCGCCTATCCCCTTGGGGTTCGGCTTAGGCCCGACTAACCCTACGCGGATTGACCTTGCGTAGGAAACCTTAGATTTACGGTGGGCATGGTTTTCACATGCCTTATCGCTACTTATGCCGGCATTCTCACTTGCTATTGCTCCACTTTGGCTTACGCCAAGGCTTCTCAGCTATATCAACGCTCCCCTACCTTCGCCGAAAGGCGAACCATAGCTTCGGTAGCGGACTTTAGCCCCGTTAAATTATCGGTGCGACATCACTCGACCAGTGAGCTGTTACGCACTCTTTAAAGGGTGGCTGCTTCTAAGCCAACCTCCTGGCTGTTTTAGCAATATCACTTCCTTTCCCACTTAGTCCGCGTTTCGGGACCTTAGCTGATGGTCTGGGCTGTTTCCCTCTCGACTACGAAGCTTATCCCCCGCAGTCTCACTCCCAGGATATAGACTTATGGCATTCGAAGTTTGGTTGAGTTTGGTAACCTCACGGCCCCGAGCTCATCCAGTGCTCTACCTCCATAAGTTATTACCTGAGGCTGCACCTAAATGCATTTCGGGGAGTACAAGCTATCTCCGAGTTCGTTTGGCATTTCACCCCTACCCACAGCTCATCCCAGCACTTTGCCACGTACACGGGTTCGGACCTCCACCCAAGGTTAGTTGGGTTTCATCCTGGCCATGGGTAGCTCACTCGGTTTCGTGTCTAATCCCCGCGACTGATCGCCCTATTCAGACTCGCTTTCGCTACGGCTCCGTAACTAAGTTACTTAACCTTGCCACAGAGATTAACTCGCCGGCTCATTCTTCAATAGGCACGCCATCAGCTTGGTAAAAACCAAGCCTCTGACTGCTTGTAGGCACAAGGTTTCAGGTTCTATTTCACTCCCCTCTCGGGGTTCTTTTCACCTTTCCCTCACGGTACTGGTTCACTATCGGTCGTTAGTAGTATTTAGCCTTGGAGTGTGGTCACCCCAGATTCCCACGGGATTTCTCGTGTCCCGTGGTACTTAAGAACACAAGCAGAGACTTCAACCTTTCGTCTACGGGACTATCACCCTCTTTGGTTGCCCTTTCCAGGGACATTTGACTAGGCAGAAGTTTTTTTACTCTGTCACAGTTCTTGAGTTCTGTATCTTGCGTCTTGCAACACTCTAATGACATAGGGCCCAAGCCCACTAAGTCACTAGAGTTTAGGCTCTTCCCCTTTCGTTCGCCACTACTCCGGGAATCTCGTTAGATTTCTCTTCCTCAGGTTACTAAGATGTTTCAGTTCTCCTGGTACCCTCTCGCTTTTGGCGAGAGCCTGGGTTTTACCCAGGCGGGTTATCCCATTAGGGTATCCTCGGCTAGGCTTGCTAGACAGCTCACCGAGGCTTATCGCAGTCTTGCCACGCCCGTCTTCGGCTACTAACGCCAAGGCATCCGCCCTGTGCCCTTTTCTCTTCGACCTACATCAGCCTGAACACAAAACATATTCACTTTTTAAAGTGCGAAGCAGCTTGGCGTACACCAAGCTGCTTCAGTATACAGCAACCAAGACCTTAGGTCAATCAGGTGTGAAGGTGTACACCAATCATGCAATCATATAGTATAGACCTTCTTTCAGGGCTTGTCAAATCAAACTCTTAGAGAGTTACTGTCAACTGTTGGTCGGTGTGAATCATGGATGGGCGTCACAGTTATATCTTCAGGATGCGATATGTTAGTGCTCGGAGAATTTGAACCCAGTGGCGATTTTGATGTGGCCCGTATAGAGCC
>VGNY01000226.1 GCA_016865895.1 Chloroflexota bacterium
ACACGGTCAATCTCGATCACAGATGATCCCTCTTATTCGCTTGTTGTGGTAACCGGGGGGCATTTCACCATCTCAATAGACATTACCACTGCTGCGACTGTGCAGATCCTTGTCATCTACCGTAAAGCGGGCGTGGACTTCTAAGTTATGGCTGTTTCGGTCAATGCTACCTTTGACAAGTTCGTAGCACTATGCAGGCCCGACCGGGAAGCTGTTGGGTACGACGCATACTACGAATGCGCCACGAACATCACCGGTGATGCCTCTGGCGGATCGGCCACCGTGATTATGACGTTATCGGGCGGAGCTGCCCGGAAAAAACGCCTTGCTCTGTTGATGCACACACTTACCGCTGTAAACGCAGCAACATCATGGGCGGTGCAATTCTCTTACGTGGACGAGCGTGGCGTGTCCCAAACCATCGTCGGTTCTATCACCGAAGTATTGGTGGCAGGAAGCATCGGCTGCCCGGAGATCACCGCATTCCAGCGATTGTGGGAAATAACTTCCCGGCACATCATACGCAGCATCGGCACTGTGACTCTGACATTGACAGCACTCAATTCAGTGGCGAATGTCGGGACTACGTATGTTGTCGCTCGTATCTGCATAGTCGGTTCTGATTACGAGTACGAATGAGCACGCACGCACGCACCTGCGCCCTGATACGTAATCCTTTGCAGGGCGTGGTCATCTCCCACACGTCACTCTTAGACTTACTACGTAAGCCTACTGCGTAGTCTTACTACGTAAGTCTAATCGTTCCGGTGGGAATGGGGTGGGGCGTTATTACACTTACTTACGTTACACATAACGTTTATAACTTTACATAACGCTCCCTTCGCTGTACCTTCCTCGGATCTCTTGCGTTGTCTTTTATATAGGTGACTTAGTGTGATGACCTCTCCCCCCTATAATCCCCCCAATGAAGGGGAAAATCGGGGCTTATAGGCCGGGGGGGGTGGATCAGTATCCCCCCCGGCCTATAAGCCCCGATTTGACCATTTGGTGAATCGCTGCGGGTATGTCCCAGGGTTTCCGACCGGTCTATTGCCAGGTTTATACTACGTTTCATGCCTTGACATAATGCTTTTACTGTGTTATGTTAAGTGCTAGACACGATTTTTTTTCGTGCAATATAGGGTATAAGGGGGCAAAACTATGTTACCTGCAATACTCGGCGGTGCTGCGTTAATCAGTGGAATCGGTGGTATGTTCGGGGGCAAGAAAAAGAAGGCCCCAGGCTTAGGCGAGGCCATTGGCGGAATGATGGGCTTCGGGGCTGGCGGAATGATGGGGGCGGTTCGTCGGGGCGTGGGGCTTAAGGGTTATCGGCGACGCAGACGCAGAAGGCTAACCAATCAGGATGTCGCTGAATTGACCATGCTCAAACAAGTTCTCGGTAAGACGGCTGCTGCGAATGCGTTGCCATTTTATTTGGGTAGGCGATAGGAGGAAATACCATGCCAAAAGCACACACAACGAAGAAGGCGTATCTTGAACATGGCTCATGGCATAAAGGTCACAATGTACAGGCTGTTGCGTCGTTTGGGGGTGTGGGTGTTCGGCTCATTTGTCTTGACTGTGGCGTTTCGGTTGATCTGGAAGCCATCTCTGCGCCTATATCTGAAGCTGAAGCTAGGAAGGACAAAAGGGAGGAAGTAAAGTGAGAATCTACGCTGAAAACATCACGGCCGATGATACAGATGTGCTCGCCGGGACAAGTTTGGACGTGTTGGAAGGGGGCGGGCAATTAGACATATATGCTATTTCCACGCAGGCCGACACGCTTATGACCATCTTAGGGCCGGATCAAGAACCTATCGCCACGTCCATCGAACTACCTCAGCAAACACGGTCAATCTCGATCACAGATGATCCCTCTTATTCGCTT
>VGNY01000227.1 GCA_016865895.1 Chloroflexota bacterium
ATAAGTATAATAGTATACATGGCGTTCCTGCAAAAAGGTAGATAGCCTTCGTATTGAAGTTGAGCTAGCTATACTATAAACTTGAGTTAGAAACTATTCGACTCGAGGTGGGCTAATGTTCAGAGAGAATCACAGGCATGAACAAGGGAATTTCTTTAACACGGCAGGACAGCTTCCGCGCGGGGTGAAGAAGATGATGACCAGGAGTTGGGCACCTGCATTTCGAGACCGCGTCTTCAAGAAGATTGATGAGCGGCGATATGCGGCACTATACAGCGATATAGATAGCCGGCCGAACTTCCCAGTGAACATCTGGGTTGGTCTGGAGGTCATCAAGTGGAAGTTCGACTACACTGACGCGGAACTTCTGGAGCAGTTCCATTTTAATTTGTTGACGGCGTATGCTCTGGGTCTGGAGAATCTGGGGGAGGTTACCCTGTCGGAACGAACGCTCTACTACAACCGAAAGCGATTGTTGGAATACGAAGCCCAAACGGGACGCAATCTGCTGGAAGAAGAATTTCAGACACTGGCTGCAGATGCCCTGGAGGAATTGGGCATAAATGCTAAAACACAACGAATGGACTCCAGCTTTGTGGGTTCTTTTATCAAGCAGATGTCCCGCTTGGAACTGATCGTCAAGGTACTGCAGAACTTCTATCGTGATCTGGATGAGAAGGAGCAGGATCGGTGGAATCCCCGGGTAAAAGAGTATGTGGACACGGAAGCCGGGCGTAGCGCCTATTATCTAAAGTCGGCTGAGGTGGGTGATTATTTGCAGAAGGTGGGAACGTTGCTGTTTGAGCTTCATCAAACTTATGCCGGTGATGAGCGGGTCAGCGCCTTCAAGAGCTACGAGCACATTGGCAGGGTGTTGCTGGAGCAGTTCAACATAGTGCAAGGGGAGAAGAAAATCCAGGTAGAAGTAAAACCATCCCGGGAAATCAGTGCCCGGTCATTACAGAACCCCGCCGATGACACCGCCACCTGTCGGGTGAAAGATGGACGGACTTATAAGGGGAGCATGTTCAACGTGGCGGAAACCTGTGGGCCGGAAAACAAGGTGCAGTTATTGACCGACGTCTGCGTTGCCCAGAATGTGGCCGCCGATGATGACTTACTGGCGGAACGCTTACCGGTGATCAGGGAGCAAACCGGTGTTGAGGAAATGGTCGTTGATGCCAACTACACCGGGGAGCATTCGGAGAAGGTATGCCAAGAAGAGACTGTTATGATTATTCCCACCGAGGTAAGGGGGCACAAGGAACGAGCCGACAGGCTCTCACTGAAAGATTTCCATTTTGACGGGGAGACACTCGCCTCTTGTCCCGAGGGCCATTGTCCGATAGAACAAGGCCGAACCAAATCCGGCCGTTGTGTTGTTCGCTTTGCCAGAGATATATGCTGTGCTTGCCCCAGGGTAAATGAATGCCCTGTCAGGTGTCGAAAACACTTCTACAGCCTCATTTTTTACAATCGTCAAGCCGTGCTGGCCCGAAGACGCCGGCAGTTGAGCCAGGAAGACTACCAAATCAAATGTCGCTTAAGGACGGCGATTGAAGGAACGATCAGTCAATTCAAGCAGAAAATGCCCAATGGAAAACTGAGGATTCGAGGGCTGGCAAAGATTCGAAATAGTATCATCCTGATGGCGATTGGCATCAATTTCGGGAGGGTCTGGGCCTACTTGATGGAGACCAACTCTGGTGTCACCCTCTTTTCAGCTATTGTCGTTATATTGGCTCTCGTTTTGGCGATAATGTTAACCCGGCAACCGACCTATTCTGACTTCAAACTTTGCGGGACAATATCAAGGTGACCCAATCGAAACTCAATCAGGAGCTTTTTGCGGAGACGCCATATATTGAAGGGCACAATTTGAGAGTAC
>VGNY01000228.1 GCA_016865895.1 Chloroflexota bacterium
AATAAGTCTGTTACTGTGCTGTAATCACCTGTCAGGTTGAAACTCGATAGAGTCCCATCAATATCTTCCCTAGGCGAATACCACATCTTCTTGTAAGCTGCGTCAATCCCTATTAGCCTCTTATCGAACACAGTGAGATACTTTACATTCTCTGTGCTGAGCGAGCTCCATGATGTCCCGTTGCTGGAGTAGCGCACATCAGAGCCATTGCAAACCACCAGATAAGTCGCTGTGGCATCTGTGACCACTAACGCATCCGTCGGACCGGCCAACGCTCCCGAATCGGCGGTATCCCACGCTGACGTTCCCGTGTTCCACTTCTTTCCCACTGAATTACCGAAGGCGTATGTGCCACTATTAAAGTCCAGTATCTTAACAGGCTGAACACCAAAAGCCCCCGCTGTGGTCACAAGCGGGCCAAGTGTAAGATACCCCTCCTTTGTGGTCTCTGTGCCGTCTGACCAGTAGAATCTATCAGAAGGCTTCTCTTGTGTTTCTATACCGAGTCCGCCCCTAAAGTCACGGAACTCCTCAATCTGGTGAGTGGCAGAGTCAATAAATTCAATACCGCCCGCCCCCACCTGGGGATTAAAGGGGGCTACCTGCTGCTCTATTATCTCGCCCGTGACCTCGATTCTCTTATCATTCAAAACAATGTACATCAGACCTCGTTCACAGCCTTAGAATGTGCGTACAGGGGTACTTTCATTAGCTTTCGTTCTACGTCTGCCCTTTGCTGTGCCCTTTGAGCCTCGGCATCTTTTCCTTTATTGAACAGAAGTATTGCCCTAGACTGCTGGATAATAAACTCAGGTGGCATCTTGCAGGTATCCGTATTGTTGCTCAGCGCACTTTGTACGGACTGTCCCACTATTCTTAGCTTCTTACCTGTCAGGTTCGCACCGATTGGGTAGCCCACTTCATCGAACTTCAATAAGGGAGTTGCGCCGCGTGCTATGCCGTAGTGCCTGGGGTCAATATAACCCGTTGAATAGTAGGTATTAGCGTCTGTGGCATCTTCCAACCAGAGCGCTGAGATGTACCTGAAATTTGACACACAGTTGTACTCATAAGTATCCGATGTCAGTGTGGCTGATTCCTCTCTTAAGTCTAACAGGTAGTCGTCTTTGCCCATCTCAATAGCCCTGTTAATGGCATCGTTATACTGTGCAGTGGTAAACATCTTGTGTAGTTCAAACTGTGAGTTGTTAGTCAGTGCATTGGAGAAAACAGGCGCAACTAAGAGCGTTGTCCCGCTTTCCCTTGAATCCGTGACCTCTCTGGTCTGTCCCTGATTAGTGCCAGCGTAGATGTGTAAGTCCCACCCGTCATAGAAACCGTTGCCTCTTATCAGGTAAGAGCAAATCAATGTCGAGTTTGTGCTATTGGCTTCTGCCGTCCCCGTAACGCAATCATCGAGACTATACGCTATTGATTGGCGAAGCTGATAGAGATACTTACTATGCACAGCCATTTTAGCTCCTCACTCCGCAAACCCTGAATGTCACCGCTGCGGTAGTCTGTGCTGCGCTTGTTTTAATTTTGATAAACTGGAAGCCACCAATAGGAACAGTCCATGTAGCGCCGCCCGTGCCAGCAGTAGTGATTGGCTTGTCATCGTCTCCATCAGTTAGTGATGTTAGATATAAGTCCTGAAACGTACCACCCGTCTTTTCTGCCACCTGCACATTGACCGAAGCCTCGTCTATTGTGGGGATTATCACAATTAGCGTATCGTAAGCCCTACCCAGGTCAACCTCAGCGCTTACTGTGCCATCCTTCTCTATGACTGCATCCTTCCATTCACCTTGTATCATCGGCGCACCCCACAGACACGGAATGTTCTATT
>VGNY01000229.1 GCA_016865895.1 Chloroflexota bacterium
CTACCGCCTGACATTGCCCCTTTTCTATTCTATTTAGTTTTATGTTGGATGCGGTCACTGATAGCGAGTTTGAATAAATGATGGTAATAGGGGCTTGACAAAGGGAGTCCTCCCTCCGAAGAAGGTAATCCTCTCTCCTGTCACCCTCACCTTGAACACCCTGACCATCACCTCAAGTATCTTGACCACATCCTCTTGTGTCTTGACCAGACGAGTTTACCTCGTTTCTCCTTGGCCAATTGTATTTATACCCCGGTGCCCATAGAAATTCCGTAGCCAGTCTAAACCAAATTCCACACGGTAGCTACGGACTGGGTTCACTACTCAGCCGAGGACTATAGTTTCACAGCTACGGACTTACTTGGGCTACGTACTGAGTCCCTTGCTATACCGGCCACAAAAGCTGGAATGGGTAGCTACAAATCAACAAATGACAAGATTGTTATCGCCTTATTTGCTCTTCTTATTGGCTCGACAATTCTTTTCGTGCTATTCTAACCTTTGCTTCAATTGCCATAAAAAAGTAGAACCTTTTCCCCGCTACCACCCAGCTTACTTGATCCTACCGCGTGTCTTCTCTGATTTGGCTCGCAGAACTTTCGCCGAATATTGTGCAAGGAAGAATTCTCTCCATTCTGCCTTAATTTCATCGGGGGCATTTAATAAACGCTGACAGTATTTTATCTCACTCCGTATCTCCTTCAGCTCCTCTTGGTAGGATTCAGGAGACCGAAAAGCAAAACCTGCTATATCGAATTCAAGTTTTTTGATATGCTCCCTTGCGCACGCTCTAAGGAGTTCGCGCTCGGCTGCTTGTTTATCCTTACGCACCTCAGCCCATTGCTGAAAGTAGTCAAAAGCTTCTTGTTGAAGGAGAGCCAGCTTAAAGGCTGCTTCCTCCAATCCCCACCCCAGGTCGAATAACTTAAATGCCTCCATTTGTTTATCCAGTTCGGCCAACCTGCGTTTTCTCTCCTCCTTGGTATACCCGTCTAGTTCTTGCTGTGCTTGGCGGATAGCCGTTTTGAGTTGGGCCAGCATGCGTTCTAGACCACTGGCTTCGCCTATCTTGGCCTTTATTTCCACCTCGGCAACTCCCACCCCAAGCTTTATCAGGTCAGCATTGGAAAGCCCACTCTTAGCTTTGATTCTTTCAAGTTCCTTAAATACCTCATTGCTCACCCGAAAGGTAACCACCCTGGTCTTTTGTTCGTATCGCTCCCTTGCAGTTGTCATCTGGCCCTTATACTTCCTGTATACCATACATGTATACCATAGAAAGTATACCATACCTCCCAGGGTTATTCATACCCCCTCCGGGGTAGGGGTAACCCAGGGCCAGGGTGACTGGGGGGGTAAGAGTGAGCGGGGGAGGCTCGAGTTCTTGCTCTGTTTGAGTGTCCCTATGGTATACAAGTTTATCGCCACTTTGTAGCGTAACGCCATCTGCGATTGTGGAACTGCCGGAGGATGGTTGTATGTAACGCTGTATGTAACGCCTGTTACATACGCCGAACGTAACAGACGGTAAAGGCACTACCTTGAGAAGCCCAAAGCAATACTCGAGTCTGGAAAGCGTAAACGTGTGGCCGCCGGTAACGATCGGCCGTAGGCTTTTTGTGGTTTCAGACATAGGTGATGTGCAGAATCTGAAGCTAGGGACACGTGTTGGCTTGGCAAGGAGAAGAATGCAGTACGCTTATGCTAAGTGGATTGGAATCTCAGCAGCCCAATGACCGCTTGCCCCACTACCAGAGCGGCATGGAACATATCGCCACCACGGATATTGCACACCAGAGGGTGTAGCCAACTGGCATTGCATTTGAACAATAGGTAA
>VGNY01000230.1 GCA_016865895.1 Chloroflexota bacterium
TTCATAAGTATAACCTCCTGCTACCTGGCCAATTTTACCACGTAGCTGGGGGTGAAGATATAAAAAGGAGGCTGAAAAGCCCAAAAACTGAAGCTAAAAGTAGGGTTTTTCAAAATTAAACAGCCTAATAGAGTCAAGGAGGTATAAAGCCTTGGCGAAATATAAAACATATACACAGCATCAGGTCATGCTGTTGCCGCCAAGATTAGAAGAAAAGGTACCACCGAAACATCTGGCCAGAATGGTAAGTCAAGTGGTAGATGAATTAGACATTACAGAAATAGAGCGTAGTTACTCCGACCTTGGCTGTCGAGACTACCATCCCATGATGCTGTTGAAGATGTTGATTTATGGATACAGCATAGGGATTAAGAGTTCACGAAGGCTACCCATTTCTTGTCACATTAACGTGGTAAAAGCCAATTTTCGGACAGCCTACCGATGCGACCTTAAAAGGTCGCAACTACATTTGTTGTTATGTTATTGCGGACTCTTTCGCTGAAGGGCGTGGCAATCCCTGAAAAATTTAAGACCAAAAGTTAAAAATCAAAATGACAGATGGAAATGTAAAAACTTCTGTTCTTTAGAAGCGAACAGATTTGAAGGGGTGTTCCTACTTTTGACTTTTGATATTTTATTTTTGCATTTCTCTAGAACGCTATGTCCCGACTGCATCGGGATGACGCTGTATAAATAATTTGCTGTATCATGAGATAAGCCCATGAGTATCCGTTCAACTATCCGCAGGCGAATCAGCATTCGTCATTATGAGTCACGACCTGTCCCGGAAGAGCTCTTGCAGGCCGTGGTGAGCTCTGGTGAGACCTCTATACCTCTGGACGATAGTATCAGAATCCGCTTCCACCTCATCAAAGAGGGCAAGTTGGTAGCTGAGCAGATGACATTCTTTACTGGGAGACGGTGGCTTTTTGGCTCGTCGCCGCATTTCATCATCGCTACTTCTGAGGAAAAGCCATTGTTTATGCTGAACATGGGCTTCCGCATGGAGCAGATGATACTCTTTGCCACTCAGCAAGGTCTCGGCACCTGCTGGGTTGGTGGCATGTTCACCGAGGAACGAATCGGCGCCTTTTTGGGGTTGGATAAGGGTGAGCGCGTTATTGTCTTAACTCCGCTTGGCTACCCGGACACCTCATTTTACGGTCGGGTGATGCATGATGTCATTGAGCTAGGGGCGATGAACTTCGGGCGGAGGAAGCCGCTGAAGCAAATAGCTTTTGGCCCTGAGTGGGGCTTGCCGCTTGAGACCGAAGATAGTGAGCTTCTTGAAGTTCTGGAATGTGCCCGCCTGGCGCCCTCTTGGGCTAACACCCAGCCGTGGCGCTTTTTGGTTAGTGAAAGTGAGGTGATAGCTGTTGCCGATGCCAGAGGAAGGTACAGCGCCGTTCGCGACGGCAAGCACTACTACCGACTAGACGTGGGAATCGCCATGGCGCATTTCTTCCTGGCAGCTAAAGAGATGGGTTGGAAGGGAAACTGGCAGGTTACCGGATTCGACTCAGCACAGGTAGCGAGACAGCACGCCATTCCCGATGGCTACGAGGTGCTGGGGATATACAGAATATAGGCTGCACAATGAGAATTGTTTAATCTGGTGTTAGCGCTTTAGCGGAAGAATTGGGGAGGCATCCAATCAGAAAGGGGTCAAATAAACTTTGTTGCCCTCTTTTAGTATATAGAAGAAGAGTAGAGACAGCCCCAGCTACAATAGAGAAGTGTCCTGTCAGGCACAAATCTATGTAGGAGGAACTGTCATATGAAGAATAACGCAGCCAGAAAACTGAAACAAGTACCA
>VGNY01000231.1 GCA_016865895.1 Chloroflexota bacterium
GCCCACAGGTCCACCTCGAAGCGGTAAAGCTGCCCCGGCACCAGCAGCTCTGGCCGCGCCAACGAGTTTCTGTACCGGGCGCGCAGGACACCGTCGCACACCCCCAGGGAGCGCCCGTCCTATCCTGGCGGATCGTCGGCTGCAAGAGCGTCTGGTCTCCCCGCCGGCGTTGCGGGCGATCACTTTCAGTATCCTATCCTGCGGATCGTCGGTTGCAAGAGGAGCCGCAGCTACGGCCAGGGAGAGAACGGCTCGCCGGCCCTTTCAGTATCCTATCCTGCGGATCGTCGGTTGCAAGTGCTGGAAAGCCGCCACGAGGACAACCCGCTGCTCTCTTTCAGTATCCTATCCTGCGGATCGTCGGTTGCAAGTCCTGGACGAAACCGGCGTCTCTCTGGGCGATCTGCCTTTCAGTATCCTATCCTGCGGATCGTCGGTTGCAAGGAAAGTGGACGAGATGTTTCCCCGGAAGTATGCAAGCTTTCAGTATCCTATCCTGCGGATCGTCGGTTGCAAGAATGTACCCTCAAAACCTTGACAGCGTGTTGTATTTGCTTTCAGTATCCTATCCTGCGGATCGTCGGTTGCAAGTGATCGTTCTCAGCAGCAGGTCAACGCCCTTCATGGTCCTTTCAGTATCCTATCCTGCGGATCGTCGGTTGCAAGTTAGTTTTAGGCTCTGTGCGCCGTTGCGTGCTAGAGCTTTCAGTATCCTATCCTGCGGATCGTCGGTTGCAAGTGCAGGACGAGTTTGGCCGTCTGGTTGGCGAACCGACAGCTTTCAGTATCCTATCCTGCGGATCGTCGGTTGCAAGAGCGCCGCAGGCGGGCCATTGACACAACCTTCCCGTGCTTTCAGTATCCTATCCTGCGGATCGTCGGTTGCAAGTCTTCGACGTGGGCGACCTGGCCACATTGGTTATGCCTTTCAGTATCCTATCCTGCGGATCGTCGGTTGCAAGGTTCTACCTCCTAAAACCCCCCAAAAATTTCTCCTTCTTTCAGTATCCTATCCTGCGGATCGTCGGTTGCAAGAAGGTTTTGGCTTTCTTTCCACCTTCGATCCTCTCCACTTTCAGTATCCTATCCTGCGGATCGTCGGTTGCAAGTCTTCGACGTGGGCGACCTGGCCACATTGGTTATGCCTTTCAGTATCCTATCCTGCGGATCGTCGGTTGCAAGCCCGCCGATTCAAAAAAAGTGGTATCAAGGAAGGGCCTTTCAGTATCCTATCCTGCGGATCGTCGGTTGCAAGTCACATCGTATTGGCGCAGCACCGCAGATGATCTCACTTTCAGTATCCTATCCTGCGGATCGTCGGTTGCAAGGGCTGGCCCAGGCGTTTGCCGAGGGCAAGCTGACCGCTTTCAGTATCCTATCCTGCGGATCGTCGGTTGCAAGCGGAGTGGATAAAGACCCTGGAGCATGGCGGGATGCTCTTTCAGTATCCTATCCTGCGGATCGTCGGTTGCAAGCTGCAGGGGCTGAAGGGCTGGGAGGAAAGAATAGCTACTTTCAGTATCCTATCCTGCGGATCGTCGGTTGCAAGTTTTCTTAATCTTGGGGACTCTTACTGGGGCGGCAACTTTCAGTATCCTATCCTGCGGATCGTCGGTTGCAAGGACGATGATCTCTGCCCGCTCCCGGAAGGCGCAGGGCCTTTCAGTATCCTATCCTGCGGATCGTCGGTTGCAAGTGTAGTGCGGGTTACTTTGTAGACGATGCGGATAACAGGCTTTCAGTATCCTATCCTGCGGATCGTCGGTTGCAAGGACGGTTGCAGAGC
>VGNY01000232.1 GCA_016865895.1 Chloroflexota bacterium
TTCGCGGGAATTTTCATGGGGTAATTATTCCTCCTCCCGGCACGTCAGACCGTGTGGAAACTGCCCAAGGGGGCACAGCAAGTATGCAGAGGCTTTTAGTGGCCACTTTTTTCAGCCATGATGCTCTTTTAGCGGTCCCATGTTAAGTCTCGAAAGCCCCCATGTTCCCCTTAGCTAATGCATCCGGAAGCTGATGTCTCTAACACCGAAGGGAGTGGATGACCACACCCCAACCTGCAGCTCCCCTTTCTCACCGCTGCAAGCAGTGCCTCCACCCCTAGTATATTTACTGCCCGTTTAATGTTGTAAGCCAGAAAGGTCAAACCCGTCTCTCCTCTCACCTTGCTTAATCCCTTCAGCAACATGTAGCCCTGGTTAAACCCCCTTTTTATCGTCCCAAAGGAATGCTCCGAGAGCCACTGCCTCATCCTTACTTTTTGCCTATTGGCTTTAACTCTGGCTCTCATAGCCTCTAGTACCTCTTCGTGCTCCCACCGGGAGATAATGCGACCATTCAGATTGTTAGTACATTTAGCCTTCATCTCACAGCACCAGCACTCCTGGCCTTGATATATCTTCATTACCTTGCCATTCTGTGTCGAATCTCGTCTAAAGGTTAACTCACAGCCACAGGGACAGATGTATTTGTCTCCTTCTCTATCATATTGGAACTTGTTTTCATAAAACTCGGGTTGGGGAACTCCCCCAGGCGGCGCCTCCCTTTCTGGCTCAGGTATAAAGGGGATTACCCCCATCTCCACACACTCCTTGACCCCCTCCCCCGAGTAATACCCTTTGTCCGCCAATGCCTCCAGTTTCTCCACCCTCAGGATCTCTTTAGCCCTCTGGGCCATTTCGCTTAAGTGGCTGTAGTCCGTGCCTTCGTTGCTCACTTCATAGTCCAGGATGAGCTTATGTTTGCTATCCACTGTGGCCTGGACATTGTAGCACACCTCCACCCGCTGATTATTTAACATGGCCCGGCTATCCGGGTCAGTTAAAGATATCTGGCTCTCCCCACTGTCTATGAGCCTCCGGAGCAACTCCCGATATTGCTTCCCCTGCTTGTGGAGCCATTCTATCTTGGCCTTCAACTCCTCGGCACTCACCCCGTTGACCGTGGCTTCCTTAGCATCATTCTC
Organism: Chloroflexota bacterium; assembly: GCA_016865895.1. Classification (GTDB taxonomy): domain Bacteria; phylum Chloroflexota; class Dehalococcoidia; order GIF9; family UBA5629; genus VGNY01. The sequence continues at coordinate 1,143 of VGNY01000232.1, forward strand.
TTCCAGTTCCTGGAGATACCTTTCTATCTCCTCTTCTATCTCTTTTATCCGCTTCATTAGCTTGGCCCGATTGAAATTCCGCTTCTTGCAGTTCACCGCCCTGAATTTGCTGCCGTCTATGGATATTAGTTCCCCTCCAAAGAGCCCCAGCCCCTTACACACCAGGGTGAACTCTTTATACACCTTCCTCAAGGCCTCTCGGTTATCCTTCCTGAAGTCGGCTATGGTCTTGAAATCGGGGGTGAGCTTCTTGATTAGCCACATCACCTCTACATTCCTCTGACTCTCCTTCTCTAAACACCGACTAGAGCGTACCCGGTTCAGGTAACCCCATATATAGAGCTTCAGCAGATCCCCCGGATGATAGGGCGGCCGCCCTGTTTCTTCCAGCTCGGCCCGCCTAAATCCTAAAAGCCCCAAATCCAGGCTGTCTACAAAGGCGTCAATAAACTGAACGGGATTTCCGTCGCTAATGTAGTCATCAAGGGTCTCGGGGAAAAGGATAGCTTGCTCCCTGGCAACCCCTTCCTGGTAGTGCATCTGTCTCCTTTCGCCATCTCTCTAGGCACCATCTTATCAGTCTAGTTGGAACACTGGAAGGGGGTTTTCACACAGTCTGACGTGCCCCCTGGCGAGATTCGGTT
>VGNY01000233.1 GCA_016865895.1 Chloroflexota bacterium
ATCTTGATAAGGCTTATATTTTGAACCCAAATAATGCGTTAAGGTCATAAACCGACTGCCTTTCCCTTTCCAAGGAGCCTCATTGAGCCGATAACGACTTCCCCCCAGCGCCAACCGCCGTTTTCTGACGTTTTTTATCCCCCTCAGCGGCGCTCTGATGTGTTCAACAGGCTTCCCGGCGGCGCGGAGGACAAGCTTTCCCCTTACTGTAGTATCGACTTAGGGCAACCACCCGTCTAACTCAGCAGCGGCAACTTCAGGGTCTCGAGACGCGCCTCGGCCCACCAATACTCATGTTTCCAAGGATAGCTTTGTGACAACCTCAGGATCAGCTTTCTTCCCTTTCTCACCAGTCTCCCCGGGATGAGAAAGAAGTGCTGCCTTACCCATTTGGCCATCCTTTTTACCTTCTGCTGACCCAGCACACCCTCTTTGAGCCAGTTCATCAGGTTGTAGGTGAGCATGGTTATGAAGAAGTGGGCCATATTGCCAGCATAAGAGTGAGACACTGCCACGTCCAGGCCGTATCCCAGCACCCCTTCCTTCACCATGTTCTCCACGTTGGCACGATTATTGTAGAAGCGCCACACCTCTTCCGGTGCCCAGTCCTCTATATTGGTCACGATGACCTGGTAAGTATGGCCCTTGAGTTCCAGCAGCTTGGGCTCCCTCTTCTTTTTCTCTCCCTCCGCTATCTCCTCCCGGATGACCACCATCCGCCGGGCTTTCTTCCATCCCAATCCCTGATAGCGAAATTCCCCCACTTCTACCCCACTGCCTATGTCCCGGTATTCCAGCCCTGCCAGCTGGGCCTGAATGGCAGGATAGAGCTTGGCCACCACCGCATACCATATCCGCCTCCTCTCCAGACACTTTAGAAAGTCATCACTATAGAAGCCCGAATCGGCACGCAGAAATAATTCCTTAATCCCGGCGCCCAGCCTGACCAGACACTCCTTGAGAAACCACTTGCTGTCCTGCACATTATTCCTGTCCCCAGGGCGAAACCTACCCCAGAGAAAATCCCTCGTCTCTCCAACGAAGCACAGCAGGGGATGATAGCTTTTCCTTCCCGGCTTCTTCGGGTTATAACCGACTTTGGCCCTCTGCTGCTTGCCGTATACTGTGGTCACATGCGAGTCCATATCCAGAGTTATTCGACACTGACCTCCCGTCTCGCCCCTTACCGTGCGCCGCAGGTCTGCGCCGACCTCTCCTATGTCCTTAGCGGCCATCACGGTAAACTTGCTCATAAACCGGCTCAGGCTGGTTTGATGAGGATAATCGTCAAATCCCACCACCTGCTGAAAAACACCGTCCTTGCGCAAGACGACAGTATCTGAAAGCCGCTCCAGGTCCAGGGCGCAGGCATATATCACGGAAAGCAACATATTTCCCAGGCTATATTTGCGCTCCCGACGAGCAAGCTGCACTTTGCTCTCCAGAGCCTCCTTGACCTTCAATTTGCGCATCAATCCACCCAGTAGCCCTATGCCTCCAAAGGGAGTTAGACCACGGCCAGAAAAGCTAACCTCAATCCCCTTGCCTTTTCTTCCGACTTGCGCTACAGTGTCCACCAGCGCCTCCTTTTGCACCTCTTGGGTGCTTTTTGTTCTCAGCTACATTGTAGCTAAAAGGAGGCGCCTTTCATATCTCTTTCCCTACCAGCTCGACCCTCTTACGCATTATCTGGGTTAAAGGATTGACTCAGATGGCACAAGGGTATAGGATATGGCCAGATCGAATTTCCACCAGTTATGGGACGCAGCCGATTAAACC
>VGNY01000234.1 GCA_016865895.1 Chloroflexota bacterium
TCGACCCTTCGCTGGCTTCCGGCGACCAGATACCGATTGAACAGCGCAGCCCTGGAGAAGTGACCACAATCGGCGGGCTGAGCTTAGCTCCAACAGGCGTCAAAGCCGCCAACCCCGCCTTCGACGTCACCCCCCACAAATACATCACCGCCATCATCACCGAGAAGGGCATACTCAGAGCGCCGTATGCCCGAAGCTTAAAGAAGCTCTTGCGTTGAACCAAACATAACGCCCAATTCGGCAACGCTTCATTCTGAGACAACACGTACAACCCCGGCAATGGTGCATGACCATACGCTTCTGTTAAACTATCGATATATTGTGGTATAATAATTACGTTTGAGGTAATTATTATGTCTCTATATATAAGAACGCTTGGTGACAAGGGAAGCACCCTATTAACGGAGCTATCTCGCCAGAAAAAGCGACTATTTACGTTCGAAGACGCCGCCAAAATATATGGTGAGAGCAATGGTGGGTTGCGCAAATTACTATTTACGTTGGTAAGGCGAAGATGGCTCCAGCGCATTGAGAGGGGAAAGTACCTCATTTTACCGTTTGAAGCCGGGCGTGAAGGCGAATGGACCGAACACGAATTCATAATCGCGTCCTACCTTATCAAGCCGTACTATATCGGGTTCCGTAGTGCTCTCAACTATTATGGTTACACAGAACAAGTTAGTCGAACTGTTTTTGTCGTCTCGACCCATCGAAAAATAAGACCATCTTTGGAAGTTTCTGGGGTAACCTACCGTTTTGTCCACGTGAACGAGCGGAAACTCTTCGGAATTACCGAGGCGACTTTGGATGGGTATCGAGTAAATATCTCAGAGCGTGAGAAGACCATAGTAGATTGCCTTGACCGATTGGAGTACGCCGGCGGCATAGTGGAGATAGCCAAGGCACTCGCTTACGGATGCGATGAGCTCGATTTTGTGAAAATGGCTAGATACGCCCAAAAAAACGGGAACAGTGCTGCAAGTAAACGCCTGGGTTATCTCCTGGAAATATTGAATATAGGAACAAAAGCTGCTACCGGTATCCTGCGCCAAAGCTTGGGCAGTGGTTATACTCTGCTCGACACTCTGACAGACCGAAAGGGAAGGCACATCCATCGCTGGAGAATTGTGGCGAACGTCCCGGAGAGTGAACTCCTGCGATGGCAGGAACGCTGATGATATCCAGGTCTGATTTGCAGAGACTGGCCAAACGCCAGAAGGTGGCTTTAGGTACACTGGAAAAGGACTATGTTCTCACCGAGGTACTCAAAGCTCTATCGCTGGTGCCTCCACTCAACGAATTGCTCGTATTCAAGGGCGGTACAGCCCTGCGCAAAATCTATTTCGGACACTGGCGCTACTCAGAACACCTTGACTTCACTGCAAAACGAGATATGGAAAAAGAAGAGCTAAGGCGTGCCCTTGATGAGTGGCATCGCCAGGTAGAGGAAATGTCTCAAATACGACTGACTACCAGGATGCTTCACAAGCCGGATGGGTATGCTCGTGCCAGGTCTCAATTTATCGGGCCATTATCCTATCCTGGCATGATTTTCATGGACTTGAGTTTTGATGAGCCTTTATGCCTCGCCCCTGAATACAGAGACGTACTGACCGCCCCCTTCCCTGGCGAGGGGCAAAAGGTATTTGTTTACCCGCTGGAAGAATTGCTGGCTGAGAAGATGAGAAGTTTGCTGGAACGAGGCAAGTCTCGTGACTATTACGATGTGTGGAGGCTTCTCACGGAGCACTATTCCAACCT
>VGNY01000235.1 GCA_016865895.1 Chloroflexota bacterium
CGCCGTCGAACGTATCAATCTTTCATGATGGAAACGTCACACTCGAATGATGGACATAGTTGTTGGGTTAAGGCAAGGAAGCCGGTTTGGTGTGAGGTCAAAAGGTTAAGTGACAACTGCCAGGACATCGTGGACTCAAAAAGCTGCCACGACATCGTAGACTCCCAGGATCGAATTAAGACAATACCTGGGTTGTTATAGAAGTTTTGAACAATTTACCTTAATCATATCTATATTCTTCAACCTGGTTTATACCCAGGAAAAGCTTTAGCTTTCGTTCTTTGACATCGACAGTAGCCACAACGTATTCATATTGGGTCTCAGGTGGAGCTGGGAAGAATTCGCCAAAAATGTTCAGTCGAAGATCGCTCCGAATGAACCTTACATGGTGATAACGGCCTGATTCTGGTTTCTCCAAGGGGTGCCGAGGTGCTTCTGCAGGGTTTGGGAACACGAGATTTTGTTCTGAGTGTGCCAGTGCGGCAAGCGGTGTTTTCCCCTTGAGTTTACTGTAGCGATACGAGCTGTTGTGTTTGTTCTCATAGACGAGAGACGCTTGTTGGAGTTCATTCACTGAGGTCATCGTGGTCTTTTTAAGGAACTTTTGACGATAGTGGTCATTGAACTTTTCGACCACACCGTTACGCCAGGGTTCACTGATTGGGATGAACCAGAGTTGCACTCCGTAGAGCAGGCAGAGGCGGATAAGCGCTCCCATCCCTCGTGGATGGGCTGCAGACCCGTAGAAGGCCATGTCATTGTCTACCTGGATATTTTGAGGGATACCCATACGTTTCCAAACGGCCCAAAGAGCATCCAGAATGCTTTGGCTTGACCGAGACAGGGTTGGCTGAATTCCACAGCGGTTGATCGATACGTCAACTGTGTTTAGGCTGTAAAAACGGAGTGGGCCCTGAAGATAACAAGGGCCGACCAGGTCCATCTGATGGGTCTGGTTGGGTACAAGTGCCGGAAGCTGAGGATAGAGTTTACCTTTCGGCTCATACCGCCCTGTACGGCGATGGGTTAAGCCGTGGCGGCTGAGAATGCGATTAATGGTGCGCAATGAAGGCAGCGGTTGTATCTGCATATGCTCCAGTTCCCAGAAAATCGCTTGATCGCCGCAGAAGAGATCTTTATTGTAGAGACTGAGTCGTACCATCTTGACAATCTCTTCTATTTCTTCGGTAGTTCGGTTGGGACTGAGATGGGGTTGTTTAGACTGATCCTGGCACCATGCTGAGTCTCCTACGTGAAAACGCTTAACCCATTTGTACAGCCATGCTTTTGATTTGCGTAGGGAGGAGCAGATCGACCTGGGAGGTTCGTCGGCTAAATACCGCTTCACAGCTTCTGACCGCTTTTTCAGAATCGTCTTTTTCATGAACACCTCCTCGTTTAAGGTTTGGTGTTCATATTATGAATACAGCGGCTATTCGATTGTCAAAGAACGATATAGTCCACGATGTCGTGGCAATAAAATCAGTCCACGATGTCCTGGCAGTTGTCAGCTAAGGCTAAGGTTAAGGTTAAGAAAAGCTCGACCTTAACCTAAACCTTAACCTCAGCCTCAAAGCGTTCAACCCATTATTCCAACATCCTAATATTGATGGTCTCGTAAAAAGTCACGAAGCGAGTTTCATTGAAACATAGCGATTAATGCGAAAGAAATTCATCATATCATTGGCAACAGGTGCTATCGCGTTAGCGAATCGCTCTTTGAAAGCATAAATA
>VGNY01000236.1 GCA_016865895.1 Chloroflexota bacterium
AAACGAGATGCTGAACCAAGTTCAGACCTTATGATTGAAAAGTGCTGTTCGAAACTAACGTGATGACCTCCTATGGGGGCGAGTTATTCACATGGTGCTACGAGAGCTCCGAGGTTTTGCCTTTCAGGCCCGCCCCGCTCCACCTGGAGGGCGCTGGGCTAAAATCTCTCCGCTCTCTACCCCCTCGTGGATAACTCTCAAAAAGGACGTATCACGTACTTTTCGAACAAAGCTATTAAAAAATAAAGGCAAGTCTCATATTTTCGGCTATAATCTTGTTGCCCAACAAAATCTCACCGAAAGGAGGCTTGCCATGAATAAGATTAAGAATAACAGACTTGATTTTACAGGTCAACCTATTTACGTCGGTCTCGATGTCCATAAGAAGAGCTGGAGCGTGAGCATTCATTCTCAACAGTGCGAACATAAAACATTTAGTCAGTCTCCCGAAGTGGAGAAGCTGGTCTATTATCTTCAACGTAACTTTCCGGGTGCTTTGTATCATTCGGTTTATGAGGCCGGTTTCAGCGGTTTCTGGATCTATGACCAACTCAGAGAAAAGGGGATCGACTGTATCGTGGTCAATCCTGCGGATGTTCCAACCAAGAACAAAGAACGAGCCAAGAAGCGGGATCCGGTAGACTGTCGTAAACTGGCCCGGAGTCTTCGAAACGGGGAGCTTGAGGGGATCTATGTCCCCTGTCGATTGAAGCTGGAAGATCGCAGTCTGATCCGAACCCGTCTGGGCATGGTCAGAAAGCAAACCCGGTGCAAGAACCAGATTAAAGGGATGCTGCTCTTCTATGGTATTCATCTTCCGGAAGAACTGATCAACAGCCACTGGTCTCGGCGGTTCATCCGATGGCTCGAGCGTATCCGGATGGAGAAGGCCAGTGGGAATATAGCCCTCAACGCTCATCTTGAGGAACTGAACCATTTGCGTAAGATCATCGCGGCTTTGAACCGGGCCATTCTGGCTCTGGCCAGGACAGAGGAATATCGGGTTCCTGTCAAGCTGCTCAAGACCGTCCCCGGCATCAGCACGCTGACGGCCATGACCTTGCTGACAGAACTTTATGAGATAGGAAGGTTCCCGTCTTTGGACGAACTGTCGAGTTACACCGGGCTGATTCCGGACACCCATGGCAGCGGTGAGAAAGAATATACGGGAGGAATCACGGAGCGACGCCATCGGCAATTGCGGTGCGTGCTTGTGGAAGCCTCCTGGGTTGCTGTCCGGAAAGATCCGGCGCTCATGATGGCCTTTCTTCAATACTGCAAGAGGATGCGCAAAACGAGAGCCATCGTCAAGATTGCCAGGAAACTTTTGAACCGGATCCGGTACGTTCTCAAGAACCAGATGCCTTATGTTCCGGCTGTTGTTCAGTGATTGAAAATGCACTTGGGCGCCACCAGTCTGATAAATCGTTTACGTGGGCAACGGATTGTCATGCTTGCAGCTCATCGCAAGATGGTGTCTGCTTTAGTTCAGACTCCGTGCCCACACTTTAAAATATAATTGAGGTCTTGCAGCTATCCTTTAGCGATATGTCTGCTAATAGAAGGCTGATTTTAAAGATTGGTGCTGTCCTTTGACCATAGCCATCATTATTAAGGACTTTGTTCTATGTAAAACGAAAAAACGCAAAAGAGAAAACTAAAGAAAACCGGTGCCGAGACTTGCTTTTCAACATAGAAGCATGACAAGAAAAAGTCTGTCATTCCGAACT
>VGNY01000237.1 GCA_016865895.1 Chloroflexota bacterium
GTTGAAAGAGCCTAGAGCCTTACCGTAATCCGTGGATTCTTTCAGAAAATTGAGTCACAATGCAAAAACTAACCAATTTAACGGTTTAACCTTTACCAGTTATTTATCGACCAACCATTGAACAGCCTTTAAACTATGGTTGGGAGTCCAAAAGCAACATTATTCAGGGATCATCGTTTGTTTTGGGACATAGCTATCCTTTAAAGCGAGCAGTCGAACTATATTGTAAGTATTTCTCCTCTTGCCTATCCGGAACCCGGATTTAACGAAGCTATTCTCCTTCTGCCGGGAGCGATTATTGCGACCAGCACCACATCGGTTATGCGTAGTAGCATCTGCCCGGCATGGCTGACCAATCTACCTATGGCTGTAAAGACCGCAAACCGCAGCCGCTTGGGATGAACATCATTATATTCTTCGGGCAATGCTACTTTCTTTAGCAGTTGGAGCAGGTTATGCGTGATCACCTGCAACCTGAGCCAGGCCGCGTTAGCTCCATGCCTGGCGCTGGGAAATATACCAGCCGCAAGGTCGTTGACCAATATGTGGTTTACCTGCTCTATCGTTCCGGCTTTACCCCGCTGCCATTCCAGAAGGGCTTGCCCCTCCATGTCCCAAATGTTGGTCACCATAGCAAAGTGATGCGCACTGCTTCCATCTTCGAAGAGTTCACCCTGCTGACGCCTTATTCTTATCGCCAAATAGCGATAGGGGAAAGCGTATTTTTTCTCATTTTTCTTTGTTGGCACATAAGGTACTTCAGCCCACTCCCGTAGGATATTGTCTTTCTCGATCTTCCATATCTGCCAGGCATTAGCAGGGAGATGTTCAATCTCTTGCTTTAATTGTTGATGCATACTGGCACTGACAGCAAAACCCCAGTGGCGACTATTCCAGTGATCGAGAATGTCCTGATCATAGGCCGCTGAATCTGAGCGTACTTTCACTTTCCATTCTCTTGTCGGCAGCATCTCAAAGGCTTCATCAACTATCCGTTTAATGTCTTTCCCGGGAAAAACATTGCCATTACGAAACTCTTCCGACAGCACTAACAAGGTCTCTGCCCAACAAACCTTCATTGCCTGATATGCCTTGTAGCCATCATAACAATACTCGGCTCCAGCTTTGTTCGTCTCGATAAGCTGGGTATCTACATCCAGGGTTATTTCACATCCCGGTTTAAGATTATTGATATATGACCAGATTTCCTGTCGTTTTAGCTCCTTAAGTCCGGCTAGTGCATTGGATTCAGCCGGGATAAAACTCCCTTGCAGAGGTCTGTTCATCATTAACGCCTCTTCATGAAATCCATCCAGCCATTGTCTCGCTGTCTCTGGTGCTGGAGGTTTGTAAGCCAGAATTCCAGCCAATCCCGCATCATCACGAAGATGCTGCATATCATCTACACATTCCCCACCTAAAGAACTGAGCAAGACAAAGCTCTCTACCATCTGCCCTTGAGTAAGCCCTTTGGATGACTTCTTAGGGGGTAATACCGCATTGGCTATCTTATCCATCTCTAATTTGCGGAATAAATCCACTAGTAGGGACGATCCTGCCCAAGGTGTGGATACTTCTTTCAGCCCTCCTATTATCTTAACGCCCAGACGTTCTGATGACTGCTTCACATTAACCTCCTGGGTGTTAGCTTACCTCAATCTAATTCAGATTTAAAGAGGCCGTTTAATCTACGGATTACGGCCAGATTATAAGGTATTGACATA
>VGNY01000238.1 GCA_016865895.1 Chloroflexota bacterium
AGGCAGGCTCTGCTGGAGAGCAACCCGCCAAGGGATAGACCGGTGGCAACTCACCCGAATCCCCGTGAAAACGGGGATGATATCAGGCAGGGAGATATCACTCCCTGCCCAAAGCCTCTTCTATTCATCGGGTGATAGATTGCCCTATGCCTTAAAAAAACTGGTTCTTCGCTATTTCGTGTGGGTAATTCTATGCCTCAATGAAGGGCGAAAATCATTCGAGGCGCTTCTTGCCCGCGTAGGCGGGCATCTAGACGAGTATTGTAATCATTGATAATAAGTTATTTAGCCGCTTCGTAAATCATATTTGTGAACACTGCTGTCCAAAATAAATTTTGGACACTCAATCGCTCTTTGATAATTAATGATTTAGGACAGGCTTTTACCTATATTCAAAATGTGGTTGGACTTTAGCCATCATTTGCTGTCCAAGATAAAACTAACTGCGGAAATGATGGCATCAGCGGCGGAGTATCAAATGGCTCGTCCAGCCAAATCCATAAATCCCGATAAGTGAATAAGTTCCAGCGCAGCATCGCTACTAAATTAGACAATGACCACGCCAATTTGGATTTCAATTGCAGGAACTTCAACACCAGCATCGCAATTAATGCTGTCCAAATCTGCGTCTTCAATGCGTTCGGCGTCGTGCCGACAAAACTCTTAACCTTCAGGTTCTGCTTCAAAGCCTTGAAAAAGACCTCGATTTGCCAGCGGTCTTTGTAAATTTGGGCAATAGTGGTCGCACCAAACTTAAAGTGATTGGTCAAGAATACGACCTCTTCCTCTTTAACCGGATCCCAGACCACTATCCGCCGCAAAGGACAAGGGCATTTATCAAACGCCCCAGCGCCGGTTAAAAGAATGACTTCGTCGCGCCAGATATTTCGATTTTGCGGTGGACGCCGCTGCTCAAGCACAGTATAGACCGCGTTAGTCTTCATTCGCGTAACGAAATAGACGCCTTTTTTAGTCCAGTGCGCAAAGAGTTCATAATCGTTGAAACCCCGGTCGACGACTACGATGGAACCGGCTGAAAGCTGCATCTGGCGCGCTATGTTAACTTCATGCGCTGCGCCTTCGGTTATCACCGCATAAGTGGGCAGATACCCGTCGTGGTCGAGCAGCAAGTGTAATTTAACCGCGCCTTTAGTAGTGCGGAAGTCGGCCCAAGGGAACATTGACAGACACAGGTCAATGGTCGTAGCGTCCAGCGACTGCAGTTTGTTCTTGAAGCGGAAGCGTCGCTTCTTATTAGCGGCTAAAGTTTGGCAGCGCGCCAGCAATTTATAGAACAGGTCTTGATAGACTTCCCAAGGGCGGTGTTCGTTAGCGTAACTGAGGGTCGATTTTTTAGGGGCTTTGGCTAGTCCCAGATGTTTTAGTTTGCCCAGACAACAAGCCAGTCCGCCGCAAATTTCGCGTAGTGAATGGGCTTGGGCTAGTTGACAGAACATCATCGCCACGAACTGATGCCAGCAACTGAAGCCTTTAGCGTGGCGTTCGGCTTTATATTTGCGGACGATATCCGCAAATTCGTTCCGATTAAAGAATGTGAGTATTTGCGAGAAAATACTTGCGCATTGTGTCATTTGAGTCTCCGCAGTAGGGGTGGAATGGAATTTTGCTTTTATTCCAATATAATTCACCTCTCTGCGGAACTCGCTAATATCATTTAAACATCTTACGCCTGAATCCTATTTTGGACAGGTGTGAT
>VGNY01000239.1 GCA_016865895.1 Chloroflexota bacterium
TCAACAGTACTGGTATGAGGGTAACTGTCAAGTCCTGGTAGGTTTGAATACAAAAGCATCAAAGGGTATTATCTCCATATGCCAATGTTTTCAACCCTCGTACCCAGGGGCGGGTGGAGTGTGCTCCAGACATAGCTGGCAAGCCCATATTGAGCCAATCACATCCAGGGCGGGATTTTGCTGATTTCTTATTGGCTATCGTTTTCACCAGTGGCGCAGGACCGGGCTGTACCAGGTGTGTTGTCCAGTTACAGATTTCACCCGATATGTGCATTGTCAAGAGCCGTGCCATCCTCCCGGCACCTCGTTTGGTCCAACTCATTCCTCGCTTCTTCATCCGGTTGGCGGCACTCTTATCTACGTTGCTTTCAATCGCGCCTAAACCCCTCAATCCCAAGGCTTCAGCCTTGTCTAACCCCAACCGATAATCTATCAAACCAGAAGCATTGTCCAGTACATAAGCTCGCACTCGTGCTACATCATGGGCTGTTTCTTTATCGCATTGCCACTGTCGACGTACCAGCAATGAGTCCGCCAGTGACACGTTGCCACTGACACAGGCTTGGTAAACCTGGTTGGCCAGTTCCACATCGCCTTTCAGTGCACGCAACAACTCTCGCCGCAGATGAAAGCGGTCAAGCTGATAACGGCCTCTCATAATTCCGGCACCATCCCTTACCCAGTGGGCGCCATCTCCTCCTACGACTATATGCTTAACGTTTGAAAGGTTATATTTCTTAGACAGCACTACAGAGAAACCCTCCCAAAACCGGTCTCCATCCATTAGCCCGAGGTAGAGTGTCTTGTCCTTTAGCTGGTAGCGGCCCTGGCCACCGATAGGCTCCCAACCCTCATAGGCAATGCCAATCTTTATCTCAGTTCTCCTTTCGTTCTCCCGTTGTAAGGGGACGCTTACCCCGTCACCCTCAATAAATAAAAACGGCGCTTCACGTTTACCTGTCTCAGGTATTTTACCCTCTCCGAATAACTCGGCTACTTCTTTGTCCTCTCGCTCTATGGCAGGGTCAGCGATCTTGCCAACCTGCCTATGAATTGTGGTATGGGATACCCCTACCGGCAATAACAGACCCAGTAACGCCTCACACTTCCCGAAGGGCATGTAACAAGCCAGCAGAGCACCAAGACTCTTTACCCCAGAACTTAACGGACTCCTCTTATCCAATCCAATCGTTTCGTCTAATAGAAAACGTCCCTTTCCCTGCTCATCCCGATAAAGACGGCGCTTTATGCGTACTTCACCAAATATCGTAATCACCCACCGCTCCCGGAATCCCACCACCGTCAACCCGTCCCCCCGCCTCTTCATCAATACGTCATCCAGTCTTTCCAGCAGTAACCTGGCAAGTCTCTGTGTCTGTTCACACATATAGGCGTAGACCTGCTTCTCCCATTCCTCGGGGTTGATATTCTGTACCAGTTCCTCTATGCTTTCCATTGAGAGACCTCCTTCTATCCCTTTGTTTAGTATTTGCTTTGTATTCTAAGGGATTTGGGGGATGTCTCTCATGTTCTTATCCCTTAACCTACTAAAATGTTACAGTATCTTCAGGAGGTCATTTAGTCCCTTAATAATAAAATCTTGCGCTACATGGAAAGAAAAATTCGAAATCCTAATATCGAAATTCTAAACAATATCAAAATTCGAATTTCAAATGACCCAAACGTTTTAAACATTAGTGCTTTGGTAATTTG
>VGNY01000240.1 GCA_016865895.1 Chloroflexota bacterium
CTGTATGGGGAGGCCGGAGGAACCGGCTACAGAGCATCGGCGTGAGCGTTAAAGAGACGAAACCAGAAACTAAGATAGCTGAACTGATTGTCACTGCAAATTCGTGGAGTAACCGCCCGAGAATTCCACCCATGAAAAGAACTGGGATAAAAACCGCAACAAGGGAAATCGCCATCGAAAGAATGGTGAACCCAATCTCTCTGGAGCCATTGAGAGCTGCCTGAAGAATACCCTCGCCTTTTTCCATGTGGCGCACAATGTTTTCCAACATGACAATGGCGTCGTCGACAACAAAGCCGACAGAGAGAATAAGAGCCATTAAAGAGAGATTATCTATACTGTACCCTAAAAGGTACATAACCGAGAAGGTGCCTATCACTGACATAGGCAAAGCCATACTGGGAATGATTGTCGCAGAAAGGTTACGTAAAAATAGGAATATGACCATTATAACAAGACAGATGGCTAAGAAAAGGGTGAACTTTACATCATTAACAGAATCGCGGATAGATACAGATCGGTCATAGAGAGTATAAATGTTCACCGATGCAGGAATTTGCGCGCGGAATGTAGGCAAAAGCTTCTTAATGGAATCCACTACTTCAACAGTGTTGGTGCCTGGCTGACGCTGGATTGCGAGCACAATGGATCGAGTGTCAACATACCAGCTTGCTACCTTATCATTCTCAACACTGTCGATAACCCGTCCAATTTCCTGGAGACGAACCGGATTACCATTTCTATAGGTTACAATGAGAGGCCGGTAAGCTGCTGCATTAGTGAGCTGGCCACTGGTCTCTATGGTAAAAGCCTGATAGGGTCCGTACAAGATTCCAGTCGGGAGGTTCACATTTGCCCGTTGTACTGCATTTGCTACCTCATCAATTCCAATACGCCGTGTAGCAAGCGCTCTGGGATCGAGCTGAACTCTCACTGCATACTTCTGCGAACCAAAGATCTGAACCTGGGCAACGCCGCTCACCATAGAAATACGCTGGGCCATAAAGGTATCTACATATTCATGAACAGTTGAAAGGGGAAGGGTTGGCGAACTCATAGCAAGATAAAGAATAGGCAGATCTGCAGGGTTGACCTTCTGGTAGGAAGGAGGACTCGGCATGTTCTGTGGGAGCTGGCGTGCAGCTTTTGCAATCATTGCCTGAACATCCTGTGCTGCTGCATCAATATTTCTGCTTAAGTCGAATTGAAGTGTAATCTGTGTATTACCAAGAGCACTCGTAGAGGACATCGAATCAAGGCCGGCAATAGTAGAGAACTGTCGTTCGAGAGGAGTGGCTACTGCAGAAGCCATTGTTTCAGAACTGGCTCCTGGAAGGTTTGCGGTAACCAATATAGTAGGAAAATCAACGTTAGGGAGGTCACTTACAGGTAAGAGCTGATATCCTACGATGCCAAAGAGTAAAATGGCCAGCATGACAAGGGTCGTCATAACTGGCCGACGGATGCAAAGCTCGGAAATATTCACGATTGTTTTCCTTCATTGCCCGAAGGAGTGTTTTTTATTTCTACTTTTGCGCCAGGGACAAGACGGAGCTGGCCATCTGTCACTACCTGTTCGCCAGAAGAGAGTCCCTTTTCGATAACGACTTCGCCGTCAAGATTTCTTCCTGTTACTACAGGACGGGATTCAACAGTGAGATCAGATTTGACAACAAAAACATACAACCCTTGCTGTCCGGTCTGG
>VGNY01000241.1 GCA_016865895.1 Chloroflexota bacterium
TGACGAGAATATTGACATTGCTATCACCGCCATCCAGGTCCAGGTCGAGGGTCCTGACTTCTATCATTTAGTGTCCCAGAGATTTTAGGAAAGCTATTTTTTCTTTTATCCGCGGATCCTCAATTGTTGTTTCAATATAAGCGTACTCTCCCGTTTTGATATTGGTGACTTTGTGGGTAAGTACTTTTTCCGCCAGCTTTAATACTCTTTGGATACTCATACCAGTTTTGTCCTCGATGTATTTACAGATGGCTAATCCGGCAAACACGATCACCAGATGAGCTTGGATAGTCTCATCCAAGCGGTGAAAGACCGGTCTGGCTTCCAGGTCAGACTTGGTCAACCGAAAGGCATATTCAATTCGCCACAGATCGTGGTAACGCTGAATGACCGTAGCTTCAGGAAGTTGAGTGTTGGTAATATATCCCTTTATGCCTTCTAGCCTTTCTGCCTTTGTAACTAAATCCACATTAAGGGTAACTGTTGGTCCCGCCATTTTGATGAATCGGTAGCGACGCATCTTCACGTTTGGGGCATTAATAATCTCTTGTGCTCTAGCGATTTGTTTCTCCCGATCGGTTCTGTCCTTGGCAGCCCTCTGCTGCAGATATTGGCAAACGAGTCGCTGTTTGCGGTAAGTAACCGTGATGGTCTTACCATCTTGGCTGCTTAGTTGACTCGTAATCTGATCAATCATCTGAGATGGGAGATTAGCTATGCGGGCGCCAACGATAAAACTGATTCCCTCTCGGATTAATCGATCAATATTTTCTTGGCTGAGCATAGCAGAATCGGCTACCACAACCAATTCAGGATTACCCAAGAGTTTCTGGATATTCTTTACTACAGAGCATAACGTGTGCCCTTCAAATGTCCGGCCTCGAAAAACGTCAAAATATAAGGGGAAGCCTTGATGATTAACGACTAAACCCACCACAATCTGAGTCTCCTGGGGTCGATGGTCTTTGGAAAAACCGAAGTCTCGAATCCCAGCTCTAACGGTGCTTTCAAAATACAGTGTCGTCACATCATAGAAAATCAAATGGAGGGAATCCTGTAAATCATCTCTAGCAAAATCTATCAGAGCTTTTTGGAAGATGTCTTTCAATCCTGTATCAATGCCCTTTTTCAAGTGCCGATAGATGGTGATAAGGGACCACTCCCGGTTAAATAGATCAGCCAGGATTTCCCGGGTTTCGCGTTTGGAAGCTGGGCTGTAGATGCGAGCAATTACCAGATCTTTGATTAAGGGATCAGGGTAGGCACTCAAACCTAGCTTGTCGTAAACTGCGGATAAGAGCTGGTACACCAACAGGGGACGGCTTTCGGTGATAGCTACATCGGAAGGTCTACACGAAGATAATAGATCCAATAAGTTGCCTTGATGGGTGACTTCAGCAATGAATTCTTTGGCCTTCCTATAAAGCTGGGATTTTTCTGACTCATCGGTGAATGTCCCGATGTGCTTATGCACCGTTAACTTGCCATGGTGTTTAGAGACTACCTGAATCGCATATTTGCCTGAACCTGTCGGGGTAACTCGAATTCTCACTAACCAATTATCACATATATTCCTTAGTGTCCCCAAAAACCTGTTTTTGAAGCTAAATCGTCAGAGGTGATAGAAGTCGGGACTGTTCGCCATTTATTTCTTGATTGAGGGCGCCATTTCCGCCGCGATGAAGGGTA
>VGNY01000242.1 GCA_016865895.1 Chloroflexota bacterium
TCAGGTGCCACTTGCCGGGTATGGCATGGCAGAATGAGTGAAGCCTCCCCTTGGGGTCAAAAGCTGGTTTATCCAGGTGCCAGAAGATAACCCCGCTTGTTCCAATTGAGCATGATGCCAGCCCTTGTAGTACTATACCGTTACCAACCGCACCCGCAGCCTGGTCGCCGCCACCACCAGCAACCGGCGTTCCTTCAGGTAATCCAAGGGTCTTGGCTGATTCTTTACTTACGTAGCTACTTATCACCGTTGACTCGAAGCAGTCAGGCAACCATTCCCGGGGTATGGCTAGCATCTGTGTCATCTCATCAGACCACTTTCGCTTTGCCACATTGAACAGAAGCGTTCCTGATGCATCGGAAACATCTGTAGCTAAGACATTTGTCATTCTGTATCTAATGTAGTCTTTGGGCAGGAGCACATTAGAAACTTTTGTGTAGATTTCCGGCTCATTCTGGCGTAGCCATAGTATCTTGGGAGCTGTGAATCCGGCCAAAGCATGGTTATAAGTCAGTTCAATCAGCTTATTTAAGCCGATGGTATCGGTGATTTCGCGGCATTGTAGTTCGGTACGCTGGTCGTTCCATAATATCGCCGGGCGGAGTACCTCACCATGTTTGCCCAAAAACACCGAGCCGTGCATCTGTCCGGAAAGCCCAATGCCCGCTATTTCAATCTTTGAATTGGTGATTGAATGTGCTTTATCCAGACAGTTACGGGTTGCGGAAACAGTTGCCTCCCACCATGTCTCGGGATCTTGCTCTGACCATTTTGGTCTGGGAGTAAGCAGCGGGTATTCCGCATCAGCTGATGCAGTTATATTTCCAGCTTCAGAGACCAGGAGGACTTTGGCTCCAGTAGTGCCAATATCGATTCCCAGAACGCATCTCAGGCTTTTTACCTTCATTTCCTTCTACGGCTTGCGTGCACACCCTGAATAAACTTATCATCAAGCCCCAGAGCTTTATAGACGGCTTTATATGAGGCAACAGCATCGTGTTTCGCCTGTGCCTGTCTTAATGTCCTGTCATCGATTTTCGCCGCAACAGAATCGATGAATTCCCACTGGTAAATGCTACGTTTTATTGCCTCAATTTGTTCCTCAGTGTAGGGGAACAGGTCAAATCCCACGCGCTCTCCGTTTTGACCATATCCGGCGCGGCGCAGTTCTATCGCCAAATCCAGTGTCTGCATAAAGTATGAAGCGCCCACCATGTTATCATCATCAAAATTGCCCCAACCAGAATTTCCATGTTGATGCCCGAGCAGGTTTTCCATGGCAAGCAGTGCTGCATACTCTGCCAGTGGTTCCCCGTTCATAATCAGGTGCTGCCAGTCCATGTTCACCTTGAGATTATCGGTAGATACGCCCTGCTCTCTCACCTTGTTTATAACGTAAATGGTCATGCCTATATCTCTCATCAGTATTCTCATAGCTGGTTCGGAGTTCTTATGTTCCAAAAGCACAACGACACCCAGTCCATTTGCCCAAGCTACTATCTCAGCGATTGCTGAAATGAACTGCTCCCATACCTCGTTGTAAAGAACCTGGAAAGAATAATTATAGCCTTCGCCACCTGGCCAGATTATAAATTTAGCCCCCACGTCTGCGGCAAGTGAAACTCCTCTCTTGGCTATCTCTACGGATTCCTTACGAATTTCCTTATCGGGGTTGATAAATGAGCCCA
>VGNY01000243.1 GCA_016865895.1 Chloroflexota bacterium
ATGCGCGTAAAGCCAAACATGTAGTCCCCATTGGCTTCCAGACCATTCGAGTGTTCTTGGATGCCGGCTTTGTTTTGCGAGAACTTGTTATCAAGCGTCAGCATAATTGCAAAACGATGGGCTTTTGCTATACAAGAAGCATCAAATACAACTTTCTACTCTTAGCACACGAGTATCTGCCTATCTTCGAGAAGCCGATGGCCAGGCAAGTATCCGAGCAGAGGTCTTTTTTGGAATATACTCTCCCTCACAGCTCCCTGGCAAAGCAAGTCCGCGCAGTTGAGGAAGAGAACCTGGAAACGACTACAGTTTGGATTCTGCCAAAAGCGAGCATGAAAGCAGATATCAAGCGCAACCTGCTGAGGCGGTTTGCTCCCCTTGATGGTGCTTTCACGGAGGTGCAGTGATGGAGATATGTTTAACTGACAACGTAGAGGTGAAATTGATAGATGTTCTCTTGCCCAATCTCTCCTTGGCCAAAGAGGCGAGGGTAGCTGTAGCCTTCCTTAAAAACTCCGGCCTTGCTTTGATTGAAGGAGAATTGATCAAATGCCTTCAAAGAGGAGGATTAGTAGAATTCCTAATTGGTCTGGATTTCCGTATAACCGATGCCGATGCTCTCTTAAAGCTTAAGAAGATTGGAGCAAAAGTTTATTGCTACAGCAACCCCTTTACCGACGACACTCCAGTGTACCACCCTAAACTATACATATTCAGGGGAGAAGCTAAAGCATTAGTTGCCATCGGTTCATCCAACTTGACCGAGGGCGGTTTCAAGGACAATGTAGAGATCAACGCTATTTTGAGTTTAAGCGACGGGGATGAACTACTTTCGGACACATACGCCCTATATAACAGACTCAAATTCCAACCTAACCGTTTCGAGCCCGATATTGATTTCATAGAGGGGTATGGCGAGGTATCCGCCAGCCTTAGAAAGGGTGAGAGGTCAGCAAGAAGCAAGAAGGATTTAAACGAACTGATGCTGGGGTTGAGAAAAAGGGAGGAGGAACTTCCCAAACCTCGTGTCACACCGGAGGACTTGTTTGGCTGGCAGAAGATTGTGTTCGAGAGGCTTCCTGATGGACAATTCAAGACCGGTGACATTTACGAGTTCGAGGATGAGTTTAGAAGATATTACCCTGAAAATAGAAACGTAAGGGCTAAGATAAGGCAGATACTGCAACAGCTTAGAGACTTGGGTCTTATTAAGCACGTACGCTGGGAAACTTGGGAAAAGTAAGGAGGTCAAATCATGGAAGTCACGGCGGACAGGCTCAATGAGCTTATCAAATGCCATTCCTATCACGAGCGAGCACCCGAGTGGGGCGAAAGAGCATGGATAGCACACGGGGAATGCGCGGATGTAGTCTACTGGGACATATCTAATTCATGGTGCGATATCGTGCACGTGCAAGTTAAGAGAGGCGGTGAGGATTGGCTCAAATGGTTCTATGAGGAAACTTTGCGGCAACCAGATACAATAGGGTCGGAGGCAGGACAGTAGCTATAATCGTTCTCCTCGGGGATTACTGCAATGTGGCCTGGCCACCATTTAGTTCACACGACCGCTGGAGGCGTCAAAGTTTATGTCTCTAAAGGGCGCAAGTCTCAATATAACTTCAAAGTTCAATATCAAGAACCGGGCAAAAGGGTCAGAACCCCAAAACACATTCACCTCA
>VGNY01000244.1 GCA_016865895.1 Chloroflexota bacterium
TGATTACTATGGGCTATCGTGCCCCTAGTAGAGTGCTTGAGACGATTGACGCAGAGTTAAAAGAAAATGGATAAACGAGCAAGATACATTCGTAGAAGCGGAAAACCGTATGTGGAGTTCACTGATGGGGCTGGTATCATATTCCCTACGGTTCCGCTTACTACTGAGAATGGCAAGTGCGTACCATTAAACCTGCTGAATCTGGCAATTCTTCATCAGAATGGCTACACGTTCTTGGATGTTCTTCTTCAAAAGAAGCTAGAATTACAAGAAAAGGCTACCTATGATGGGGAGTTGCCGGAATGTCTTATGCCGTTCCAAGCGGAATCTGTGCGTAAGATGATATGCAAGTCTGGCACGCTTCTTGCAGATGAACAAGGGCTAGGAAAGACGTTGCAATTAATCACGGTGATTGATAAGCGGCCTGACCTTCGCCCCTGTGTCATTGTATGCCCCGCACATCTTAAACACAACTGGAAGAGTGAGTTTGCTAAATGGTCAAAGACTGAACCAGTCATTCTAAATACGCGAACACCGTATAATCCGTTTGCCGATGTCTTGATTATCAACTACGAGATCGTTCAGTATTGGGCACAGTACCTTACCGAACTTGGCACGAAGTTAGTTATCTGTGACGAGGCTCACAGGATTAAGAACCGTTCAGCAGCATCTACGCAGGCGGTATTGGAGTTGGGGAATAATCCTGTGCGAATCATGGCTACAGGAACCCCACTAGTAAATAATCCTGAGAACGTATGGGCATTAGTCAATGCTATCAATCCTAACATCCTACCGGGATATACTTACTTTACAAGTTACTTTTGTGAGGTAGCTAGGGTTCCGGTTTATTATAATGGTAAACCGTTGATTAAGTTTGGTGAGAAGGTGATGCGGAAGGTGTTTACTGGAAGCAAGAATCTTCCACTGTTGAACAAGACACTTACATCTTCCGTTATGATTCGGCGTACTAAGGAACAAGTATTGCCGCAGTTACCCGCTAAGACTAAGACGATCCTGCCTATTGATGTTGGGCTGGATAAAGAGAACAAGGAGGCCATTAACCTAATCTTGGAAGCTGATAATGTAAAAGCAGCTAATGACGCCTATGCCAAACTCTACAAGGAACTTGGCACTGCGAAGGTAGACCCCGCTATCCAATGGATAAGTGACTTTCTATCAAGCAGTAATGAGAAACTTGTTGTCGCGGGTTGGCACCGTGACGTAACGACGGCTATCTATGAGAAGTTTAAGGATGATGCTGTTCTTATTATTGGTGGTGTTACCGATAAGGAACAAAAGATAAAGGAGTTTGTAGAGGGGGGTAAAAGAATCCTTATCGGTAACATTAAAGCGGCTGGCACTGGGCTTACTTTGACTGTGGCACGTTCTATGCTATTTGTTGAGTTGCCTATGACCGCCGCCGACTTGAATCAGATGATGGATAGGATTCACCGCATTGGGCAATCTAACCAATGCAACTACTATTATCTGATTGGTAAAGGTACGCTAGAGGAGAAGATTCTTGACCTGCTAGACCGTAAAACAGATATGGCTAAACAGGTTGTTGACGGGATTGAAGGGGAAGAGTTAGAGTTCGGAAATCTGCTCAAAGAAGCAGTAGAAAGTAGTAATAAAAATGAAGAGAACAATTAATGGCAAACTGTACAATTCCGAAAAG
>VGNY01000245.1 GCA_016865895.1 Chloroflexota bacterium
GCTTTGACGATGAAGGTTGGTTCTACCCGGCCACTGCACATCACTCTGATGATACGGACGTTAGGTGAGCATTTCATTCTGGCAGTGCCAGCCAAATCGGCGCCCCGATAAGAGCACCAGTTACAACAGAAGCCAACAATTTTCGGTTCGAAGTTCATACTAATACCCCCTCGATTTCTGCCATGATTTCTTCTGTGGTGAAGTGTTTATGTGTGATTGCTGCACTAGGGCAGGCGGCGACACAGGTGCCGCAACCCTTGCACAGTGCCTCATTGATTCGTGATACCTCATCTTCTTCGATGAAGGCAATAGCATTGTAGGGACAGAGCAGGTTACAGATTCGGCAACCAGAGCACTTCTCTTCATCGATGACTGCGACAGCAGCCTCAAGCTCGACTTTGCCTTTGCTGATTAAGGCTAAAACGCGAGTAGCGGCCGCTGATGCTTGGGCAACAGTGTCTGGTATATCTTTAGGTCCCTGGCAGCAGCCAGCGATAAAGACACCGTCGGTCATGGTGGCTACAGGGTCGAGTTTGGGATGTCTCTCTATAAAGAAGCCGTCAGCACCTTGGCTGATGCTGAACTTCTGGGCAACATCCTTGGCATCCGAGCGAGCTTCTAGTGCGATGCACAGGATGACCATATCAACCGGGACTCGGACAACAGTTCCGAGCAAGGTGTCCTCGCCACAGACGATGAGTTTCCCTTTTTCCTCGTCGCTAATTGTCCTATCGGTGACCTCAGCTACTTTGCCTCGTATAAAGGTAACGCCCTCTTTAGATAACCTCTCATAGAATTCCTCGTATCCCTTACCGAAGCAGCGCATATCTATGTACATTTGGTAAACATCGGCATTTGTCTTTTCCTTTATTAGATGGGAATATTTCAGAGCGTACATACAACAGACTCGTGAGCAGTACTTATGGTAATGTTCGTCTCGGCTGCCGACACAGTGGATGATAGCTACGCTCTTTGGCTCAGAGCCGTCTTTGAGAACGATTTTGCCGGCGGTAGGTCCTACGGAATTACAGATTCTTTCGAATTCAAGACCAGTAACAACATTAGGGAATTTACCATAACCGTATTTGATGATAGGGGTGGGGTCGAAGGGGTCGTAGCCGGTGGTGACAATTATATTGCCTATATCTACCTCGACGATTTTGTCCTGCTGCTCGAAGTCAATAGCTTGTCTCTCGCAGAACTTCTCACAGGCACGGCATTTGCCTTTGAGGAAATAAGCACAGCTCTCTTTGTCTATAACCGGTATATTTGGTACGGCCTGAGGAAACGGTGTGTAGATAGCTTTTCGCTGACTCAAGCCGAGGTCAAACTCGCTATTTGCTTTCCATGGGCACTTTTCCATGCAGACACCGCAGCCATTACATTTGGACTCATCAACAAATCTAGCCTTCTTTCGAATTTTGGCCTTGAAGTTGCCGATAAAACCGGCGATCTCCTCTACTTCGCTGTAGGCCATCAGCTCGATATTGGGGTGGGAGCCTGCAGAGGTCATTTTGGGGGTGAGGATGCAGGCAGAGCAATCAAGGGTGGGGAAGGTCTTGTCAAACTGAATCATGTGCCCGCCAATGCTGGGATCTCTCTCCACCAGATAGACTTTATGGCCGGCATCGGCAATCTCCAGCGCAGCCTGGATGCCAGCGATACCACCACCAAC
>VGNY01000246.1 GCA_016865895.1 Chloroflexota bacterium
CGGAGATGTTAATTAGCTGTTCGGCTGGGGGTAGTAGTTTCCAGTGAATGCGGCTCAAAATTATGCCTTACACGTCCAATTTTCTGATTTATATCACAAGTAGCCATCGCCTGCAAGCCAGGAAGGCGGAGTTGGGTATTTTTGCCACCCTGAACGAAGAGATAGGTCTTAAACCTGCTCGAGACGGATAGACCTGAAGGGGTTCTGTTTGCCTATGGTTGTGATTGCCTAGCCTGCTTGGTTTCGGGAGTGATAAAATGAGTATATGGGTTGGAAGACTGACTATTGGACAGAAAACTTTAACAGAAGCTTCAAGTCTTGAGAACGAGCCGAAGCTACGGGTACATTTTTAACACTTTTGAGTACGGCAATATTTAGCGCACTAACTACGTGGGGCATAGGTTGGCTGGTGCAATTCCCCTTATGGGGATACATCCCAACGGGCCTTGTAATCTGGCTGACTTTCCTATTTCTGGTTGTCACACCGATGCGCATGTGGAAAAGCCAACGTGACAAGCTTGATGTGTTTGAAAAGCAGGCAATCGAACTCTTTTTCGAGGAGGACACATGTGTCTTAATTTCCCCAATATATATGACTGACGCCATGGGCCAGAAGCAGTGGTGCGGAGCATATAACACCATCTATATGGTGGGACTAAGAACAATTGGGGGTAGGTCAATAGACAACGTCGAGGTCAAGCTTGGTAAGATTGACCCTGATGTTCTGCACGTTGGAGAGTTAGTTCTAAACCCTAGGGGCATCACGAAAGGCTCCCCCAGCACATTTGCACTCAATAGTGGTGACACACGGTACGTGGAAGTTATTGAGTGGTATAGCGATTTCAATGAGGCGTCAATACACAGTTATGAGAACTATCATGTGCAGATAAGGCAATTAGATACCTTACTCCCTGTTGGCAAGTATATATTCACCATATCTGCGACAGGTCGAGACGTTCCAAGATGTGAGAGACAATTTCTTGTAGAGGTAAGCGAAAAAAGCGGTTTATCATTTTGCATAAAGGAGGCATGAGGATGATGTGAGTACTGCTTTACCATGAACAAATCAACCACAGCCGAGCAGAATGCCTAGAGGTCCGTCCCCGTAGCTCGCCGACTTGTAATCTGACGCAGTCAGATCTCTCATAGGCGACAGAAGGAAAAACACTCGCAATTCTGTATTTGCAGACTTCTCAACAAAAGTCGTTAAACGATTTCTAGTTCGCGGATTTGTGGTTCTGGAGTGAGAATGATATTATACGCTCATACGCTAAATAAATCTGAGGAGGGGACAGATGCCACCGGAAAGATGCCCAAGATGTCATGGAAAAGGCGTAGTGCGGTGCCCTCGTTGTGGTGGTACAGGAAGAGTAGAAGCTAGTATGCCAATTGCTGCAGTGCAAGGAATCACAAGAGACTGCCCCAAATGTCATGGAGATGGTACAATAGAATGCCCGGCATGTGATGGGACTGGCGTTACATAATTCTCCGAGACAAGACTACGGAGCTAAACTTAAAGTAGTCTTTCATACTCTAGGCTGTAAGCTTAATCAAGCTGAAACTGAGCTTCTGGCGCGGCAATTTGCTGAAGCTGGTTATAGTGTCGGTGACGGCGACAGGGCGGATATTTATGTCCTCAACA
>VGNY01000247.1 GCA_016865895.1 Chloroflexota bacterium
CATCCACCAGGCGAACGATGGGCTGAACAAGGTCTTACCCGGATGGTCGCTTACCCATGATTCGCACTACCAGGGTGATGGCCTAGCTAGTGTGTAAAAACAGTAAAAACAGATTGGCGTAAGATACCTCCAGGAAAAAAGACAGGGTCCTTAGAGGCCCAGAAAGGAGAACTTACGCCATGAAAAGAATACCACCGAGCAGGAAGTTGAGGCAAGCTTTCGAGGAGACGCTTCAAGGCTATGAGACAGAGCTGCACCCATTGGATGTCTTTGTGAAATTGGGGGCCAGATATATGCTTCAGGTGGCATTGGAGCAAGAAGTGGAAGACTTCCTGGGTCGAGCGCATTACCAACGGGGGCAGCGAAGATGCCAGGGATGGCGCAATGGCTATGAGTCAGGGAAGGTAACCATAGCGGAGGGATTTCTGGAAATTGCTCTGCCCAGAGTTCGTGAAACAGAGGAACCTTTTCACTCTCGCCTCTCTCCACTGCTTAAGGAGGGATCAGATGCCCTGGGCCGGTTGGTAAAGGAGATGTACGTGAGGGGGCTATCCACCAGAGATGTAGAAGGGATGTTCATTGAGGCTTTAGGACAGCAAATACTTTCCAGAAGTGGAGTAAGCCGGATCACATCCAGGCTACAGAAAGACTTTGACAGCTGGCGAAAACGGGATTTGTCTCAATTAAAGGTAGTTTATCTCTTCCTGGATGCTGTCTATCTGGCATTGCGTCAGGGAACAAAGGAGAAGGAGGGAGTCCTCTGTGCTTATGGCATTTTGGAGAATGGTAAGAAGGTATTGCTACACTTAGCCCTGGGCGGCAGAGAATCATATGATAGCTGGCTTTCTTTCCTCCATGATATGATTGCCCGGGGACTTAACGAGCCTCTGCTAGTGATCTCAGATAAAAATAAGGCATTACGACGGGTGGCAAGGGAAGTATTTCCCCATGCCTTTAAACAACCTTGCCTGGCTCACAAGATGCGTAACATTCTGTGCAAGCTGCCCAAGAAAGCTCAGAAGGAAATGAAGCCACTGGTACACCGGATGTTCTATGCTGGAAGCTATGAGGAAGGGTTAAAGCGAGGGCAAGAGCTCATCGCCCGATTCAAAGGCAACTATACTTCAGCAATGGAATGTCTGGAGGAGGATTTGAAGGAATGTCTTACTTATCTCAGATTCCCTGAGGCTCACTGGAGAGCCATACGAACCACCAACATGCTGGAGAGAACTTTTGGAGAGGGGAAGCGTAGGACTAAAGTGATCCCTCGTTTTCCTACCGAGAGTTCAGGGCTGAGACTGCTCTATGCTAGTCTGATTACTGCCTCGCGGAGCTGGCATGGCGTTAAGATGACGCCTGATATTTGGTGGGAACTGGAGATTCTGAGAAAAGAAGCCTTCGGAGAGCAGAGCCTAATAATTGAAAGGGAGGCAGCGGTAGTTTAAAATGCTAAAGGAGGTACTTGCGTCATCGTTTTTACACGGACGTGGGGACTTCACCTAACATCTGCAAAATAAGAAAGTGCGGCAAACAGAAGCAGGTTGAGAACTGCGCTTACTGCCATGAATACGCTTGTGAAAAGCTGACCAAGTTCTTCGCTATGGCACCTGATGCCAAG
>VGNY01000248.1 GCA_016865895.1 Chloroflexota bacterium
GGAAGGCTATGTTACATTTGTAAGTTCCTCTTATCTTTATCTGCTCCAGGTTATCTGGTAAAAATCTTCACAGATTTTCCGCGTGACCTCCGTGTTGCGTCAAATAAAACGGTTACCGAAGGTCTCCTCATTGCGTCATAATTCCGGTTACCGAACTGACCTTATGTTTCACCTTATTCCTTGGTTTATTCCGCTCCGCAAGATTCCACAGCTTCTCCAAATGACCGTTAAGCTGGCTTAGGAGCAACACTGGGTTCAGCCCTCGATATGTAGCTGCTAGTTCAGCATGTTTAGCCGGCGTGAGCGTGCTTGATTCCAGTAACCGTTGATATGGTGTCCTAGCCGTGTCATACACCTTATGCACCTTAGCACCATGTCTGGTCTTTGATATCAGCTTCATCGTCGGCTGGAAGAAGTTTACATAGTGGCGCAACGTAGCATAAACCATGTTTAGACATTCCAGAGCTGCATGAGAGTTGTAACGATCATAACCTACCAGCCGTCTCACTACTGACCAATTCTTTTGTTCCACATGACAACTGTCATTCTTCTTGTAGGAGCGAGAGCGAGTGAACGTGATGTTCTCGTCAAGGCAATAGGTATATAGATGGTGGTTGATGAACTCGCTGCCATTGTCTGAATCCAAACCCAACAGAGGGAACGGCAAACGTTGTCTTATTCTATGAACGGCTCCTCTCACTCGACTCTGCCCTTTTCCCCAGACTCCCATGCATTCTGACCAACCACTGGCCACATCAACTGTAGACAAGGTGGTCAGATAGAAGCCCTCGGCGCTCTCACCACAATGAGCTACTAGATCAACTTCCAGAAATCCAGACCGCTCATCTGTCCAGTCGGCAAAGGTGCGGATAGGGATTGAATTCTTAAGTAAGCTACCTGGCTTGGTAGTGCTTAAACGACGCCTCCCTCCCAAGCGTCGCCAGGGCCGCAGCAGTCGATCGATGGTGGATGGGCTCATCTGGCACAGCTCGGCCTCTAGGCTGGCATTAATAGCCAGTTCGTCGTGCTGCCGCATCACCCTCACCAGCTCACCAATAAACGGCTGGAGCCGCTTAGAACATAACCGATCACTGGCTTCCCACACCTTGCGTAACGCATCCACCGCCTCATACCCGTATCGCCGCCTGCGTCCCCGTCGCTGCTGCCGTTTCTGTGAGCCTTTCCGATGTAATAAACGAATAGCTGCTTTGCGGTGGTAGCCAGTCACCTGAATGAATTCGTCCAGTATTTTCCCCTTTCCTTCTTTCCTCGCATTCATATAGCGTAACTGCACTGCCTCTGTATACTCCTGTATGCTGCCTCTTGTCATATTACCTCCATCGGTAACATTTTTTATGAGGCAACGATACCACTTTCGGTAACTTTAATTATGAGTCAATTCGGGGGCTATCATTTAATCCACATTTATAATATAATAAGCTAGCCTAGGAGTTAAGTAAACCTTGATCACGCGGAAGTAGTTCATTAAACAGAAGGAGGCATTTTCCGTTGAGGGGAATACGTAAGGCTATTCTTCTATGTTCGCTTGTATTAATAGTAGTGATAGCAGGTGGTGCCGTAGGCTGTAACCCGTCTCAACAAAGTGAGCTAGATA
>VGNY01000249.1 GCA_016865895.1 Chloroflexota bacterium
GCGTATTACTCGCCGCGCCCCGAACCTCGCCTGGCACTTGCCTTGCCCTGCCTTGCCTGGCCTCGCCTCGCCCCGCCAGATCAACATTCTTCAACCACAGCCTCAAACCTCCCATAAGAACCGGGAGAGGGAGAAGCAGGTCGCCAATCACCAAGTCCACAATAATATCCGCTCTGATTCAGGATAGTCTGTAGCACCTCGGTTGTTATAGTGGAATCACCCACAATCAACTGTCCCACACACACCCAGTTATGGAATATAGGGCGCACGCGGACATGCTTAGCAGTACCAACTACGGCCCTACGGACATCGAGTTCAAACCCCATATCCGCAACTACTTTCTCATGCACGCTGAATTCTTCAATATTCTCTAATGCTGTAATTCCGTCAGTAGGTATGACCCCTCCGTTTACCAGCAGTTTGAACCCATTGCCAGCAACACTGATGCCAGCTTGTGTCTGTGCCTTCATGGAACCCTTACCGATAGCCGCAGGACACTTCTTGCCACCATCCCGCAAGCAACTCATAATGTTTGCGGTAGGCATATAGAGAGAGCCTCTGTCCTGATAGCAATAACCGATCCAAGTCCATGCGGGGGAGCGGTCATCCCCTTTAACCGACAACTGTTTATTAAGAGGGTCTTTCTGCCACTTCTTAACCCTTTCGCAAAACGAGATATTATCTTGGTGCATCAGCAACGGAGTAATACCAGTCAATGTAACATTATACTTACGGATACTCATAACTCAACCCTTTCACGCAACTTCATTATACTGCATTAACACATCATCCACACGAAACGACAGCAACCACTCGGAAGCTGGAATATACCCCTTATACCCATTATCCTTTCGGAATTGAGTACATGCCTTATCGTCGGCTAAAATGTGCAGGATACGTCTTGTATTCAGACATTCCTTCTCATTAAAAGCAGCCGTCTTTCCGAACACATCCATGCCATTACTATCCGAGTGACGGATAAGAAGGCACAACAAGATAGTCCAGAAGTAGTTAGTCAGAAGCCAATCAAGCTCTGCACTTACTAGAGCAAGATTCTTGCCAGTTGCCTTAGTGCGGCAATCAACAAGCAGGTCGGCTATCATGCAAGGAATACCCATGCTATCTTCTGAGGCAAGGCAAATATCGTTATAGACAATATACTTGATAAAGCCCCCAAGAAGTTCAGGACTACAACCTAGTAACTTTTCGGTATTATACTTTATGTACTGGTAACGGGATTCCTTGTTTTTAAGCCACTCCTGATTTATAGCCTGTTGCGTGGAAATGAAAGCCGTCTTTTTTTCGTTTACTTCTTGCTTCTGTATCTCCTTCGCAAGGTCATCGTCTACAACACTATTCTCCCATTGATGCTGGTTCAGGAATGTAGACATCATCGGGACAAAGCCGTCAATCCACTTTCGTGTTGTTTTAAGATGCTCTACTGCCGAAAGCATCTTTTCAATAGGGGGCATTTCTTCATTCTTAACAAGCCTTTCCCAACTGCGATATGGCAGTACATATCCTTCTTGACGGCACTTAGGGTAGGCTTTATAGAAAGTAACAAACTCTAGCGGATATTCCTTGTGTTTACCCATATGTATACTCCACCTTCT
>VGNY01000250.1 GCA_016865895.1 Chloroflexota bacterium
GGACCAAAAACCCTAAGTCTTTTCTAATCGAAAAATGAGCCTGGAGAGGTAGTAATACGATTTCTCTTCTTCTGGCTGTCCTTCTTTCCCTGGGGGCAGTGGGGGGTGTAGAAGGAGAATAGCCTCGGGCAACTCGCTCCGCCCATCGGGAGACGTGTTGGAAGAGATTGGAACGCGCTTTCACCATCCTTTCTGCAAATTCATTATCGCTCATTTGATTGGCAATGTCATTAAGCTTGTTTATAGTTATGCCGGCGCGCAGGTAGCTCTCCGCTACGGGCAGTGATTTAAACTTCTCATACGGGGTCATCACTTCCTGGTACGGATACGTTTTCTTGGCCCTGCCACGGTGATCGGTAACCAATACCGAGAAAAAACATGGCCTGTGGAAGTTGATATAGGGGTTGAGGAATTCACTGTTATACTGGTTGAGTACTTCGGCACATGCTTGTGGAATATAGGCATAGCCCAAATGCCTGCGCACTACTGAGCCATTCTTGGACTCCACCAGTCCATTATCATTAGTGTGACGAGGCCGGCATTTGGTGAAGCGGATTAAGAGCTTGTTCAGGAGCTTCGCCACCGTCTTATTGATGAATTCGGAGCCGTTGTCGGAATGAAAGCCCCGAATGACGAATGGAAAACCGGCCAGCATGCTTCCCAGGACTGGCACCAGGTAACTCTCCGCTATCTTCTCCACAGAGGCCACAATCTCCCACTGCGTCACCTCGTCCACGGCATTGATATGATACACTCCCTTCTCTTCACTCAAGTCTCCCTGGTGAACAGTGTCAACTCTGATATAACCGGGACTCCCTCCCGGAGCCGGTCTTGCCCGCTCGCCGATTCGCACCACTGTCGGTTTGGTCTTGGTATATCGCTTGGTGATGCTCCGATAGAGGTGGCTTCGCCGCAGATTGTAGAGGTGGGCAATAGATATCCGGCAGATATTCCTGAAGTCCGAATGCCCATAAATTTCCAATTCCCGTTCCATAATCTTTTTAGTGGCTGGACCACTCAGATAGTCATGCAGTTCATCGGTCCTGGCTAACAAGGCAATGTCTGCCGTAGTATAACTCCTGGGAAACCGGTGCCTTCTGTATTGCGCCTTCCTTAATTGCCCCCTTTGATGGTATTCTCGTATCAGTCTGGATACCTGTGCCCGGGAATAGCCGCTCACTTTCTCTATATAACGCCGAATCACCCCTTTCTCAGCTCTCTTAAGCTGATAATACTTGAACCGTACCAGCACTGTCTGTATCCACTGGTACCTTTCCTCAACCGATACCCCTCCAAAATCCAGTGCCTCACTCCCCGCTAGAAACTGCTTGACCTGTTCTATTGTCTGAAGTCTTTCGTCGTTCATGATCAGTTGCATGTCCCAATCATAAACGAGTTGCCTGCCTGCTTCAGGCTCACCTTGTATTAGAAATCGATGCCTCCTCCAGGCTCATCTTGTATTGGAAGAGACTCATGCTTGTGTTTTAAGCTCAAAAATGTTATACTTCAAAAGAAGGTAATTAGGTAGTTAGCCAAGTGGGTTTAGCCCACTTTTTTAATTATTAAAAATTGGAGGGCCTTAATCTGAGATGAAAAGCGA
>VGNY01000251.1 GCA_016865895.1 Chloroflexota bacterium
CGTTGACCATTCGTGTCTCTCGTAAGCAGAAGATGTCCTTAGTCGAAGTATACGGCTTGGGTAAAGCAAAAGGCCTAAAGAGGCTATTCCCCTCTTTTCTAGCCCTGTCAAAGCGGATGCTGGGAACTTCTCCGGTAGTGGAATGAACCTGATGGTTATTGTAGCGATCGACTTCCTCCTTTAAGACTACTCGAACCTCGTCAATGGTGGTTAGTTTCTCTATAGCGCAGGTTCTGACAATCCTATCTTGTAGCCAGCGATACGGTCTTTCGATCTTCCCTTTTGCCGCTGGAGACAAGGCGTAGGATACGTCCACTCCCAGGCTCCTCATCACCTGCCGCCACTGAGGGTCAGCTTCGTCAGTTTGAAGGACATGCTTTCTCCAGACGCTATCCCTTCCCTGAACAAAGCGGAATACCCGCAGAGAATCAACATAGTAACGCAGCGGGATTCCATAGGCCAGCATCACGCTTTCAGCCGCTTTGATGTGTGCCCAGGTGGTTTCCTGTTCAAGAAAGTCAGCGTAGAGGAGCTTCCGGCTAAAGTCATCAATGGAAGTGATTAAAACCCACCTCTCTCCGGCGTAGGGTGACCAGCGATGATGAGATGCGTCATGCTGGATTAAAGCGCCGATGGCGGTGGTAACCACCTCGCGGTCATGTACTTTCTTTCTTGGGTGAGGCTGATAACAACCCAAGCTCCTCGCTCGGCTGATAATTGTAGATAAGGCTATCTTGATATCATGCCTGGCTAAACGGTCCCTGATGGCCGAGTAGTTGTAGCCGGAGATAGGCAAACTCGGATCCTCGATCAATCCCTTCTCTAACATTAATTCCGTCTCAATCTCCTTCTCTACCCGAATAGGTAACCTGGTTGTGCTCTCCCTCCGATAAGCAAGGCAAAATTTATCTGAGTCATAGCGATACCGTCTCAAGAGAGCAAAGAATCTAGTTTTACTTATCCCCAACAGCTCCTCAATCGTTGCTCTATCCAATGTCCCACGGCAGTATCCTTTCAATAGAACTCCTACTTGCTCGGCAGTAAACCGTTTATGTATCTGCATACATGCACTCCTCCTTTTTAGAGGAATGCTACACAGGAGTTCACTTTTCGAGCATTAACGGTTCACTTTTGAAGAATTAACAGTTCACTTTTAAAAAATTTTTAAGAGGGGCTTTGGGGGGCTTGACAAGCGTGGTAAAATAGTATCCAGGCAAGGGAGAAACCTTGCCCATTGGAGTATCTGTAAAACAAAGGAGGTGATGTTGATGAAGGAAAGCCGAGGCACGGCTCACAGCCGGTCAAGGCAAGACAAGAGCTGTCCTGACTCCAGGACATAAAGCCACAACCCACCACAAGTCTGTGGGGTTGCCTTGTGGAGTAGCCTGAATGGGCAGGCTTCAAGAAATACCCACTATAAAAAGTGAATACTTTCTCCCGATGAGGGTTTCCAAAACCTGAGGCGGACTGGTCGAGTTCGCTGAAGGTCTCCGAAAAGAGATTTTCGGAGTTTGAAAAACTTAGGAGGTATAATGAAAACTAAATATCCAAGTATGTTTGGTCTGCTAGCTGCCCTCCTCTTGGTGGCGAGTT
>VGNY01000252.1 GCA_016865895.1 Chloroflexota bacterium
AGAAAATGCCAGGATGGCGAAAGAGGACTGGCTTAAAGTTGTGGTAAACTAACAAAGGCGAGGATAAAAAGCCTGGGGTAGGTGAGCTAGTTATCTAAAGAAAAGCCTGAATAAAGGATACACTATCTGTCATTCTGAAGGAGTCCCGATTTTATCGGGGCGACTGAAGAATCTCGGTATATGCGGGGTGATGAGATTTTTCCCCTTCACTTCGTTCAGGGTCAGAATGACAAAGGGTAAGGCTCAGAATGACAGATAAAAATGCAAGATTGATTACAGGGATGTTTTTGATTACGACGATGATTGTGGCAATCATTTTTAATTTGGATTTGGATGTTTGAATTTGTTTGGGATTTAGAAATTCGGATTTGGGATTCCAGACTTCACCCTCATCCTGACCCTCTCTCATTAAAGGAGAGGGGAATCGAAAGTAATTCTCTGGCATGTTAGAATAGACGGGCGGTGGATATAGCAGCGAATATCAAAGAAGTGCAAAGGCGAATTGAACGGGCTTGTCAGCGCAGTCACAGGTCACCCAGTGAGATAACGCTGGTGGCGGTTACCAAGGGTTTTGAGGCTACAGCAATAAGGGCGGCTTTTGACTGCGGAATAAGAAATTTCGGTGAGAACCGAGTCCAGGAGGCAGAGGATAAGATAGCACAACTTTCAGACCTTAAACCTAATGTCACCTGGCATATGGTGGGGCATCTCCAGAGCAATAAGGCTAAAAGGGCAACAGATTTATTTGATATAATTCATAGCGTTGATTCGGTGAGGCTGGCTGAGATTTTGAATCGGCGGGTAGAAAAGACTCTGCCTGTTTTGCTTGAGGTCAATGTTTCCGGCGAAGCGACAAAGGGCGGCTTCTCTGTGGACGAGACTGCGATGGCAGTTGAGAAGATAAGACTGTTGCCTAATTTGAAAGTAATAGGGCTGATGACCATTGCACCACTGGTGGCTGACCCTGAAGAAGTCCGCCCTGTGTTCCGAAAACTGCGAGAGCTTCGAGATTTTTTGGGACTGGAGCATCTGTCTATGGGGATGACCGACGATTTTGAGGTGGCGGTTGAGGAAGGGGCGACTATGCTCAGGATAGGTCGAGCTATTTTTGGCGATAGGAGGTAGCAATGAAGATAAGTTTTATCGGCGGTGGAGTCATGGGTGAGGCAATTATTAAGAGCCTTTTGGCTAAAGGGGTGGCGAATTCGGGTGATATTACTGTCAGCGATGTCAGTGAAGCACGGCGGGGTCTACTGAAGGAGAGATACGGCGTTAAGGTCACGGCTGATAACCGCGAGGCAGCGGATGATGTCCAAGTGGTTGTTCTGGCTGTGAAGCCACAGGAGTTGGGCAAGGTACTGGGCGAATTGAAGGGGCTATCGGCTCAGCAACTGGTACTGTCCATCGTGGCTGGTGCTAATTTGGATAAGTTGGGCCAGGGGCTGGGCCACTCCAGTCTGGTTCGGGCGATGCCTAATATGCCGGCACAAATCGGTGAAGGTATGACGGTATGGACAGCCACTGCTGTTGTGAATCAGCAGCAGAAGGAGATGGCACAGTCTATTCTGGCTGCCCTGGGTGATGAAATCT
>VGNY01000253.1 GCA_016865895.1 Chloroflexota bacterium
ATAGAGCTGCTTCATCGAGCTAGGTATAGCTGCTTGACTATAGCTGCTTGAGAGAATCGCACAAATAGTTGTCCAGCCGTACACATTAGCCAAGTCGAATATGGTCCACTCGAAAGAGAAGATTGACATGTGCTCCGGTTGACCGTTTCGTCACGAAGAAAAAAGAATCGGGCGGGAAATCAAAGCTGTCACCATCGGTGGTCCCAAGACCGACTCTGCCCGGTCCTTAGCTCATGGCTAAACAATTGACCAGATTGTGCAGCCGGTAAAGCCACTGTCATTAGTTCCGTCACCTCAAGCTAAACCTGATGTGGTTTACCATGACGTTTACCACATCGTTTACCTTGTCGTTTACCATATATGGTTTACCTGACCTTAACAGGGTTTTTCTCTTGTTAGAAGGAATGACAGGAGGGGGGAGGAGCCCTATCTAGCCTTAAATACGAGGCCGGTCCGGTATGTTTTTGCAAAAATTAATAAGTAGGATATAATCAAAACATTATTGTTTTGAAACCATGGAAGATATATAATACATCCCGAAAGGAGGCAAGCGGTCGGTACAGCAAGCGACTGTTAGCTTGTCTCTAGGAGATTTCCCAAGCAAGACGTCGGCAGTTCGAATCTGCTCACCCGCTCCATAAATTCGGGCAGCTACTTGCCTCACCTAGAGAGGCAAAGCTGCAGCAAATCTAGTAACCCGAATAACCCGAAGGGCAGAGTTCCACGGGCTTTGCCCGTGGGTGAATGAAAAGGCGGCGATATAAGGTAAAATAGATGCGTGGAGACGAAGTTATCTGGACACAGCGTTTATCGTACAGAGTACCATATTGTGTGGGTACCGAAATATCGTCGCCGTATCCTGAATCCTGATGTAAAGGGGTATATAAGCAAACTTTTCCTCAAGATATTGAGGAGCATGCCGGGGTGCGAGATAATTGAGCAGAACATTCAAGTTGGCTATATTCACCTGTTGATGGTGATACCTCCAAAATATGCGGTAAGTGAGGTAATCGGTCAGGTGAAGCAATATACGGCAAGTAAGTTAAGGGAAAAGTTTGCTTGGTTGGGGAAAGTATATTGGAAAGAACGAGTAGTATGGTCATCTGGATATTTTGTTTCCACAGTTAGGTTGGATGCGAAACAAATCACCGAGTATGTGAAATGGCAGGGATACCAGGATTCAGGTCAAGCGAAGCTTGACCTGTAAAGTGCCACGGGCTCTGCCTGTGGGTTCAAGTCCTCCGTGCGCTAGCCTATGGAGCCCCGGAGGTCTAACTTGACAGTCATCCGGGATTCTACCGACCAACAGTTGACAGTTGCGAATTAAGCGGCTACTGTTAGGAAAAATTGAAAAGTGGACTGCTGTAAAATTCAAAAGTGGACTCTGGGAAACTCCTGCAGCGGGTAGGTAACCGACTGCACCATTAGGTTATCGTGCCATACTCGAACCTCCAAGACATCCCTCTCTACATCAGGAATTAGATGAACCTCAACCTCCTCTCGTAGTGGCACGTATGGGACTGGTATGTCATGGTTGAATACAGATATCTTCCGATAGCCGTTCACCGTCCGCATTTCTCGTAAGCAGA
>VGNY01000254.1 GCA_016865895.1 Chloroflexota bacterium
TGACAAAATCATCTGTCCCACCCCATCTTGTGCGCCACCCAGGACAGCGCCAGCACCATCAGCGCCAGCGCCGCCAAGATTGTCAGGATTTCCAGAAACCTAAGCCACATGGCTGACCTCCAAAGCCTGAGCGAGAAATATCACTTCTTCTTCAGCCCCAGTCAGCCGCGTCACCCCTAGGCTATCTATCCAGTGGTCGTCATCATAGATAATACCCTTCGCCGCATCAAGCAGTGCCTTCGCCTGATTGTCTATATCGCAATTATGCTTGACTCTGGGGGCGATGATCCAGAGAACAACCTTCAAGGGCGTTCTGGCAGGTAGCATCTGCTGGCCGTTCATCTGCTGGCGCAATTGAGCAATCAAATTGGCTTGAGAAACTAAATAAGCCTGCGCTTCTGGATCAATCCACTTACCCCGCCTTGTCATTCTCACATAAGGCTTAAATTTGCCCCTGAGCAGATAGATTGACATTCTTTAAGCTGTTCCTTTAAGCGGCGATTTTCTTCTTCAAGCTGTTCGCACCTCTCGCGCCACATTATGGCATTAAGTCGGGCTGTATTATGGTCGGCGGTATTTTCCTGAGTAGTCCCAAGAAGTAGATTCTCAGGGCGGTTATCTGTCTTGATCCCATTTATATGCCTTACTACAAAGCCAGGCGGCAGTGCCCCATATTTTTTGACCGCTACTAACTGATGTTCTAAAACGGAAAGCTGTCTGCGCCCCTTGAAAAGATTGTGTTCAATGGCTAAATCCCAGTCCTCATTTGATAGTGCCTTTTTCAGCAGATGAATGTAACCCCCACTTTTAATTCTCCCATTACTTGGCTTTCTTTTAGGCTGCCATTCTATTCCCGCAATAGATACAGTTTTAAAATCCACCCAATGCCATGCCCGCGCTTTGGGCATTTTACTATTGGGATTTCTCGCCCAAACCTTTCCCCCTTCCCTTTTATTCCAATTTACTTCCCAGGTATCTTTGCGATATTCCCGCGTATCAACTCCTACTTCTCGCAAATGCCCAGTCGCAACGAAATGCCATTCCCTGGCGCTTCTGCGCCCTGATACGGGATTTCTTGCCCAAACTCGCTGACCCGTATTGCCAGGGTAATCCCACTCAATTTCCCATGCCATTTAGCCCTCCCGTGAGAGCCGTTGCGCTGCCCCTTCCCATAAGCCATCTTCCCCATGCCCCATCGCCTGCCACGCCGCCGCTTGGCGTTGTGCCTGCCAGTACATGCCGCCTGGCGAGAAAGGCTGTTGAAGTAGCCACAAGATTTGTTGGCGAAGTGATCGCTTCTCCCGCTTTGCCACTTCTACCAATTGGCCGTGCAATTCCAGGGGGATGGGGACGTTCAAGGACTTATATGGTTTTTTCATGTTCACGCATTCCATAGCTCTCCACAAGAGCCATTATAGCACTCTTTTAGTGCCTTGTCAATAGGGGCAAGCGAAAGTGCTTGCTCCCGTTATGCCGTCCTGCTCTAAGAGCAGGGTCAATAGCGCCAGGGTGTTTTGCCGCTGCGTCATGTGCTCACCTTAGAGGGTTAAGCTATAAATAATGGTGTCTTAGCAAG
>VGNY01000255.1 GCA_016865895.1 Chloroflexota bacterium
TCTCTCAATGACCCTTCGCTATCGCTCAGGGTAACTAGCCGGGTTTTAGTAGCCTGTCCGAAAATGTAGCCTGTGTAGTGCGACCTTTTAAGGTCGCCAGGGCGAGGCTAAAGCCTCGCACTACATACTATAATTGCTGCTCTCATAGCCATGCTCTTAGTCGTCTAAGAGCAGCTATTTTTTCGTTGTCACCCATTTTAGCTCTGACCAATGCCTGGTGAAGTATTTCGATGCTTCTATCATAAGTTTTCCTGTCCACAGGATAGGGGTGACCGTCTTTGCCACCATGAGCGAAGCTGTAGCGGGCGGGGTCACGAAGGCTTACCGGGACATCATAAATAAGCTCTGAAATCAAACTCAGGGCACGAAGAGTTTTAGGGCCGACACCTTCCAGGCTGAGTAATTTTTCAAAATTCTGCGGCTGGTGCTCATAAGTGATGAGGGGCGTCTTGCTCAAGCGGTCAGGGTGGATGTCGTCGAGGCTAAGATAGTGGCGTGCTGGCAGTTCCAACGTCTTGAGTCTCTTTAGTTGACCAATGAGTTTCTCCGGTTTTTCCTCGAGTGTGATTTGGGTGATGGTATCCCGTGCTGGTTGACTTTCGGCAGCCACCAGGTTTAAGGCTGTGCCCTTAGATTGTGAGCAGATGGCGGCATGGGGTTCGCAGACGAAATCGGCTACTTTTTCACCCAGCCAGTGATAGCGGCGGGCATAGCGATTGTTTTCGTTCATCCCTTGCTGGACTACTGACCATGAACCATCGGCGGTAAAAAAGAAGGCATGGTGATAAAGCTGATAGCCGTCTTGAAGGGCTGAGTTATCAACCTTGGCTGCCATACGGCTGGCATAGATTAGTGGTGATGTGTCTGACTTCAGCAGATGCCCGACGTCTTCTATTTCGGTTGGGGTTTTCCGTGATGTTTTGCCCTTACCGCCGGCTACGAATAGGCCCAGGTCGGTTTCCAGCCCCTTAATTCCTTCTTTAAGTGCGCCGCAGACGGTAGTGGTGATGCCGCTGGAATGCCAGTCGTAGCCCAGTACGCAGCCGAAGGCCTGGAACCAGAAGGGGTCAGACAGGCGGCGAAGCATCTCCTTAGGGCCGAACTCGGAGGCGATTGCGATGGTGATTTCCCGAGCCAGCCGGGTCATGCGGTCGAAGAGCCACCGCGGCGCTTTGCCGTAATGTAACGGCAAGTTGGCAATTCCAGTACGCTGTGAGCCAGTCATTTGCTATTCCATTCCTGTACACATTATACACGTTTTGTGTCCTTTCCCGTGGTAGCAGGGGGTCAGGGTAAAAGTGAAAGACAAAATAACAGGGGATTGAAAAGGGCGCAGCCCCTTTATTTCTCCCTCCCTCTCCCTCGAGGGAGAGGGTCAGGGCGAGGGTGAACCCCTTCCCTTCATAGTGGAGTCGAAACAAAAGATAAGCTACCTTAAACGAAACGTCACATTGTGTGAGGCGGAGACCAAATTTTACTGAACCACATACTGAACACTAGCAGCCCTGGATACGTCTTCTGGCGACTATTATCAGCAAGCCAAGCAGTATGACAATAACAGCCGTTGCAG
>VGNY01000256.1 GCA_016865895.1 Chloroflexota bacterium
CTCAAGACCA
Source organism: Chloroflexota bacterium (assembly GCA_016865895.1). Classification (GTDB taxonomy): domain Bacteria; phylum Chloroflexota; class Dehalococcoidia; order GIF9; family UBA5629; genus VGNY01. Next base: position 11 of record VGNY01000256.1, read on the forward strand.
CGGCGTCTATGCTACCTTCATGCCCAAGCCCGTTTTTGGAGTCAATGGCAGCGGGATGCATGTTCACATGTCATTGTTCAAGGGAAGCTCTAACGCCTTCTTCGACAAGAATGCCCAATACCACCTGTCCAAGGTAGCCCTGGAATTTCTGGCCGGGCTTCTTAAACATGCTCCGGAGATAACCTCAATAACCAACCAGTGGGTCAACTCTTACAAACGCCTTGTCCCCGGCTATGAAGCACCGTGTTACCTTACCTGGGCACGAAGAAACAGGTCTGACCTCATCAGGGTTCCCGAGTATCAACCCGGAAGAGAAACAGCCACTAGAATTGAGTTCAGGTCACCCGACCCCGCCTGCAACCCATACCTTGCCTTCAGCGTCCTGCTGGCCGCCGGACTGGAAGGAATCGAAAAGGGCTACGAGCCGCCACCACCAATGGAAAGAAACGTCTTTGAAATGGGCCCTGAGGAAAGAGAGAAAAGGAAAATCAAAACACTCCCAGGTAGCCTGCATGAATCAGTTCAACTCACCAAGAAGAGCGAACTGGTGAAGAAAGCACTGGGTGAACACCTATTTAACGGGTTTATACGCAATAAAGAAGTTGAGTGGGACAGATATCGGACTTACATAACCGATTACGAGCTGAAGAACTACCTATCGATTCTCTAGAACATGAACAGATAGATTAAACGCTGTTTGTCCTTTTGCCACCAGTTTTTGTGGAGCTTGTCAGCATTATCTGAATAACGTTATCGCACTTGGGACAGACCAACTCAATAGTTACAGGCTGCCTCATCACCCTCTCAACCAAATTAGTGACTATGGAATCTATATTGTCTAACCGCTGGTCTAGCATCTCGAAACGCTGCTTAAATTGTTCATCTTTCGCTGCCAAAATCCTACTCCTACAATCACAATATTTTGAAAAACCAATGCCCCAGGATTTAGCCTGAAAAATCTACAGGCTCTTCTCGGCAACACCCATTGCTCCCAGCTCTTCCTTATCTGTCTTCATCAAGCTGTCTAGATGATTGCTAACGGTACCCTCAAGGTATTTTCTGAAAGCCTCTCGGGCCGCAGGTGAAGACCTCACCGCTATCTTTGCTCGGTGCCATTCTTCGGCTATGAGGGCATTTACACGCTCCGGGCTTAGGGGAAACTCTTCACCCATCATAGCCTCTGCCCTATCCAGAACTCTGCTCATGACAGCCCTCTTCAGACGGTCGAAAGAAAGAAACTCCTCATAGGAGTAAGGCTTGGGTGTCCACATTTCTTCTGCCATCTTGTGACCTCCAACCTTAATCAGGCGGTATCATCGCCTATAATATGCCCAACAAGACACCTTGTCAAGCAGCATTACCCTTGATTTGTCAAGGCGGGCAACCTATACTAAACTAAAAGCGGGAGGTGAGAACAAATGCCAGAAATAGAGATCGGCCGTGTGAGTGACTTCTTTGCCAAGCCCGTAGTAGCCGGTATAGACTTAACCGGTACGCTGCAAGTTG
>VGNY01000257.1 GCA_016865895.1 Chloroflexota bacterium
TCCGATTTAATAACATAACAGCCGTCCAGCATTTCCGTCTGAGATAAGGCATTGTTGTTAATGGATATCTCAATACATCGGCCATCGCTTTTGGCAGCAACGATTTTGCCGAGATTATATCTTTCTACCTTAGCTTGTACCTGACGTAAGGCTACCTCTACACTACGTTTGGAACTGGCGCTAAGATAATCTGACTGAGTAACCGCGTACTCTTTAATTTTTTTGAGACGATCATGACGATTTGCTCTCACTTGGCGCAACCGTTCAGGGTTGCGTCTCAGCACATAACGGATGCCGGTAGTTATATCGGTAACGGAAGTAATTTTTTCATCAAACAACGATAGTTGAATCAGGCCGGTGGAGAGCATAGCGCGGATTTCGGATTTGCTGATGGCCGTAATGTAATTAAATTGTACCGTGGTTAACTCTTTAATTTGGGGGCCGCGCAACATCCCTTTATCGCCCACTAAGGTAATACGTTGGACTCCGAATTGCTTAGTTAATATGCTTATCTGGTCAGATACAGTAGTAGTATCGCCGGCATTACCCTCAAACACCCGTACTGCTACCGGAGCGCCGTGGATATCGGTAAGCAGCCCGATTACTATTTGCTTTTTGCCTTGCTTTTTATCACGATTGTAGCCATAATCGACCAACTCATTGTCGGTTCCTTCCAAATAAGAGGAGGTTACATCGTAGAGAAAAAGTTTCGGGGCCAATTGACTTGCATAACGACGGCGAAAAAGTCTTTGTTCAATGTCTCCCTGCTTCTCGGCCAGCCAAGAGAGGGCCCGGTAAAAGCTGTTTTCATCGAATGACTGCAGTTCCAGGCCGAATATTTCCTTGATGGCATGGGTCTTGGCCCAGCGCATGGCGGCTAACTTTGAACCAGGTTCAAGTAACCGGGCGGCGATCATTAATAAGACGAAGGGAGTATGACGATTCTTTCCTAAGGCAGCGGTGATGCCGAGACGCTCACACAAGGTTTTGGCCACCCAAAGAGCCCCGTAAGCTGGGCCTTGCTCGAGAGCCGCCGGAGTCTTACCGAAGGCCAACGCATCCAGTTCTCCCTTAAGGGCTCGCCGCAAGATGTCAATCCTTTGGGGAGGCAGATGGGACAGGTTGGCCAGGGTCACCTTGACGATCTTTTTGCCTTGGCCCCTGGCTTCCCGCAACAAGATGGCAGGAGGCGAGTTACGGTTGGAAACGACATCGATATACATGGAATAATAAATAGCATAATTATCGCCAATAGTCAAGATTATAAATATATTAACATGGGTACATTTAGTAAGCCCAAAAACCCTTTTATTCCCAAATTATCAATACGTTAACCCCCATTTTGCCCGGAAAAAGTGTGGAACTTCTATTGCAAGCTTTCTTTGAGCCGGTAACTCTCCCAGTCGCAGGTGACGATGTGGGCTTTGTGAGTCAAGCGATCCAACAGCGCCGCGGTCAGGGTGGGCTCGCCGAAGACCTGGACCCAGTCAGCAAAA
>VGNY01000258.1 GCA_016865895.1 Chloroflexota bacterium
AGGGGAATCGGTAGAGCAATTGCTCTCGCATTTGCTCGGGAGGGTGCAAATCTCGTTGTCAATGACTTAAACCTTGATTCTTACTAATTTTTCAAAAGTGAACTCTTAATCCTTGAAAAGTGAACCGTTAATCCCCGAAAAGTGAACTCCTGTAGCATTCCTCTAGGAAGGAGGAATGTATGCAGATACACAAGCGGTTTACTGCGGAGCAAGTAATAGTTCTATTGAAAGGATACTGCCAGGGGACATTGGACAGGTTAGCGATTGAGGAGACTTTGGGAATTGGTAAAACGAGATTATTTGCACTCTTGAAGCAATATCGCCGTGGCATGGATGAGTTTTCTGTTGCTTATCAGAGAGCCACTCCGACGAGGCTGCCGGCTTCTGTCGAAAAGCAGATTGAGGCGGAATTGATGTTAGAAAAAGGATTGATCGACGACCCGAGTTTGCCTATCTCCAGCTACAACTACTCGGCTATCAAGGACCGTTTAGCCAAGCATGATATCAAGATAGCCTTATCTACAATTATCGGCCGAGCGAAGAGACTTGGTTGTTATCAGCCTCACCCAAGAAAGAAAGTACATGACCGCGAGGTGGTTACCACCGCCATCGGCGCTTTAATTCAGCACGATGCTTCCCATCATCGGTGGTCACCTTATGCCGGGGAGAGGTGGGTTTTAATTACCTCCCTGGATGATTTTAGCCGCAAAATCCTGTACGCTGACTTCCTTGAGCAAGAAACCACCTGGACCCACATCAAAGCTGCTGAAAGCGTGATGCTGGCCTATGGAATCCCGTTGCGCTACTATGTTGATTCACTGCGGGTATTCCGCTTTGTCCAGGGAAGAGACAGCGTCTGGAGAAAGCATGTCCTTCAAACTGACGAGGCTGACCCTCAGTGGAGGCAGGTGATGAAGTGCTTGGGAGTGGACGTATCCTATGCCCTGAGCCCGGCGGCGAAAGGAAAGGTGGAGCGCCCGTATCGCTGGCTACAGGACCGCATTGTCAGGACCTGTGCCATAGAAAAACTAACCACCATCAGCGATGTCCGCACTGTCCTAAAAGAAGAGCTGAACCGCTACAATAACCACCAGGTTCACTCTACCACTGGAGAGGTCCCCAACATCCGCTTTGAGAAAGCAAGGAAAGAGGGAAAGAGCCTGTTCAGGCCTTTTGCTTTGCCTCATCCGTATACTTCTAACAAGGACGTCTTCTGCTTACGAGAGAAACGGACGGTGAACGGCTATCGGAAGATATCTCTATCTAACCATGAAACAGTCGTGCCAAACGTGCCACTGCGTGAGGAGGTTGAGGTTCATCTAATTCCTGATGTGGAAAGGGGTGCATTAGAGGTGCGAATATGGTGGGAAGATCGAATGGTGCAGTCGGTTACTTACCCGCTAAAGGGGTTTCCAAGAGTCCAGTTTTGAAAAATTAGACAGTTCACTTTTCAACAATTCCTAACAGTGGTAAATGATTTGCA
>VGNY01000259.1 GCA_016865895.1 Chloroflexota bacterium
GCAAACAAGGGGCACTAACAAAAATTGACTATTCTGGATTCAGGCGATAGGATATGTTCAGGCAGGGGACTCTGCAACGGACCGCTATCAATTAGACTATAGCTATTGAGTGAGAACACTGGCAGGAGAATCTATTGAAGGAAATTAGACAGACCGTCTTGGAAGTAATTCAAGCAGTTCTGCCGATAACCCTGACAGTTGTGGTTTTACAGTTGTTTATTATCAGGATGCCTGCTAATCTTGTCTTCCAGCTATTAATTGGCGCCGGAATGGCTATCGTGGGCATGGTGTTTTTCCTCCTTGGTGTCAAAATCGGGCTCTTGCCTATGGGTGAAGCCATTGGTGCCGAGCTTCCTAAACGGGGGTCTTTACTCTACGTGATTGCTATCGTCTTCCTTGTAGGTTTCGCCGTAACCGTTGCTGAACCAGATGTCATCGTGCTGACTAACCAGATTGATGTTGTTTCTCAGGGAAGCATCTCGGGGAGCCTTTTGATTTATGTCATCGCCATCGGCATTGGCTTTTTCGTAGCCATGGCTATAGTGCGTATTATCTTTGGTTTTCCCATCACTTACCTGCTTGCCGCTGGTTACGTGACTGTCCTCGTCTTGTCTTTCTTTACGCCGGCTAATTTTGTCCCCGTTGCCTTTGATGCCGGAGGTGTTACTACCGGTCCTATGGCGGTGCCGATTATCTTGGCACTGGGAATCGGTTTCAGTTCAGTTCTGGCAGGAAAATCAGCGCTGTCAGATGGTTTTGGTCTAATTGGCCTGGCTTCTATCGGACCCGTAATAGGGGTAATGCTCATGGGGGTAATTCTGGGATGACTGAGATTGTAGTGCTAGAAGGAGTAGGGCAGACTTTCCTGAACGTCATGAAAGCACTGCTACCTTTGCTATTGCTCTTCCTCATACTTCAGTTCCTGTTTCTAAAATTGCCTGCCGGGCATGTGTTCAACCTGCTGAAAGGAATATTGCTTGCACTGATTGGGCTGGCTCTTTTCCTGCAGGGGGTACACATAGGCTTTATGCCGGTGGGCCGGGCAATGGGAGAGATACTGGGAACGATTGAGCATAAATGGCTTCTGATTCCGCTCGGTTTTTGCATGGGGTTTCTGGCAACCTTCAGCGGACCAGCGGTGCGGATACTAAGTAATCAGGTTGAAGAGTCTTCAAGCGGTTTCATTCGCAAGTGGTTAGTCCTTGTCACAATATCGGTCGGCGTCGGTGTTCTGGTAGCTCTGGGAGTGGTGAAAATACTCTGTGGAATCCCTTTCCTCTACATAATCGTCCCGGCTTATGTAGTGGCATTGGTGCTAATCTGGTTTTGCGATAGAACCTTTGTCTCTATTGCCTTTGATGCTGGAGGTGTTGCCACCGGGCCCATGGCAGTAACCTTTCTACTGTCAATAGCGGTAGGAGTTACTTCGGTTATGGAGGGTAGAAATCCTGTTGCCGA
>VGNY01000260.1 GCA_016865895.1 Chloroflexota bacterium
CCGACCGCTGATATACAGTAAACGAACTGACGAACTATTAACCCCGGGGAATGAGATTTGAGTTGTGAGCAACTGCACATGATTTGCTCACTTTTGGTAAATTTTTGCAATCAAGTGGTGGGGCTTACTGGACGGAAAGAAGAACTTTTTACATGGTTTTCCGTCTTGCCATATAGCCTATCCGCTTTTGGATTTTAGCAACAGAATACCGTTAACGCAAAGTAGCGGCAAATTACCCTTCCTTATCTTTGTTCATATCGCTCTGTATCTGTTGGCATACTATCCTACAAGCCTCTTCCTATAGATGGCAATTTTAGCTTCCTAGATTAACTTGCATAATAAGGAAGCTAATGCTATTATAGGGAGTGTGGCTAATGACGATATAAAAGGAGGTTGAGTATATGCGCGGAAAGGCAAAGAAGGCGACCTTTAGCTTGCATCCTGATGTCCTGGCTGCCTTAGATGAGGCCACGGCTCGTGGAGCGGCACCAAGCAAGAATGTCCTGGTAGAGCGGGCACTGGTCAAGGAACTAAAAGAGTTGCAGAGGCAGATGCGACAGGCTCAGTGGCAGGAAGGCGCTAATGACCCCTTGTTGCTTAAGGATATATCAGAGATTGAAGCTACTTTTCAGTCTGCTGATGCTGAGACTGCCCGGAGGATAGGCTAATGCCGGCTTTTCAGTGGGCAGTTTATGAGGCTAATCTTGACCCTGTGGCAGGAGCTGAACAGAAGGGAATACGTCCAGTACTCATAATAAGCAACGAAGAATTCAATCAAGCCATGCCCAATGTTACTGTCCTGCCTATGACATCAACCCAACGTCGGTTATATCCATCTGAGATTCTTTTGCTGGAAGGAAAAGCGGGGCAGCCTCTAAAATCTATAGTAATGGCTCATCAGATAAGAACAATTTCAAAGCAACGACTTGGTAAGGTGGTAGGCTATCTTGATGACATTCAGCTTCGGCATGAAATACACAGGGCTATTAAAGAGCACCTGGATATGGGATAAACAGGACAGTTCCTGAACTTGTGGTTATAGGAACAATAAGCTAAGACGTGAACCATTAGGTTTTTACTGTCGCAGCTCAGCACTGTTTTACATTTTTAAGCCAAAATAGGTGACGATTTTCTGAATAAGTTCCATAGCAGAGGCGGCTTCTTTCTGAGCTATTCGGATTCTTTTATTATCTATATAAGCTTTTTCATGAACTGGAGTGAACCCCTGAGGCTGGACACTTCAGGTTAGGAGAATTAGAAAGGTCTGGCAGGGGTAGAGTACAATTGAAAGGAGAAAGGACCCTGCTATGAGGAACAAGAGAACATTCGGCTTAGAATTTAAACGCCAGGTAGTAGAAGAACTGTTAAGCGGTGAAAGCAGTGCCGCCCAGATCTGCCGTAAATACAATATCTGTGCCAGTCTGCTTTACCACTGGAAGGAAATGTATGTT
>VGNY01000261.1 GCA_016865895.1 Chloroflexota bacterium
TTCGGGACTTCACCCAAGAAATTGCCGCTGGCAAGCTGAGCGAAGCGCAGGCAGCGGCCAGAGCCAGCACCTACGGCGACAGCGCCTACAGCCGCTATTGGGAGCTTGACCGCCAGAAGCAGGAGACAGCGGGGGTGACGATGGCGCGTTTTAAGACTATGGGGGATGAAAAAGTTTGTCCTGCTTGCCTTGAACTAGAGGGACAAGGCTTTGTCCCTCTAGCACGTTTGCCGAATCCGGGCACCGTCCATCCTGGATGTAGGTGCGATTTAGAATATCAGTTATAAATGAAATAACGGGGGCTGCAAGGGACATAAAGAGGATTTGAGAAAGGGACTGAGTTTTTGGATAAGTAAACTTGGCAAATCTGGATTATCGGTTATTTCAATTTCCGATATTCGACAAACGGATAAGCCAAAACCTTGCAAAAATATGGCCTTGCGTTCATCTTTTCTGGGGTCGCGATGCCAGTAAATCCCGTCTACTTCTAGCGCCACATTCAAATCGGGAAGCAAAAAATCAATGCTATAACGGCTAACTGGCGCTTCTGGGATAAAGTGAATATCTAGACTAATAAGGGATTCACGTACACGTTTTTCCGGTACGGTTTCACCATAAAAAGACCGATAACAGGAGAAACTGCAAAATTGGCGTGTTTGTGCCATACTGGGGACTTCCCGAAAGACTTTACCGCATTTACGGCATGTAACATATTGAGGCGGACGGCGACAAGTCTCTGAACAGTATTGACGATTAAGATCAGGCTCGGCACGAAAAACCTTGCCACAACGCTTGCAAATTACATATTTTGTATTCACCGTGCGGCATTTGCGGCTACAAACTGTATAGCGGTCTGCTTCGGAAGCCTTGACGGTAAATTCCCTGCCGCATTGGGGACATATCTTGGTAATTCGTGCAGCAGATAAAGCCGTGTAATAACATTTGCTCGAACAGTATTTCTCATTGCGCGCTATACGAGATTTGGGGCGATAAAAGGGCTTGCCACAATGAATACAAATACGAGTTTCGCCAGTATGGCGGCCTCCCATTTGACATTGCTTAGAACAGTAAATCTTGGCAGCATTTTTCTTATTCACTGTGAAGGTAACATGGCAGATTGGACAGGTTTTTATAATCTTATTGCCCCGCATAGTACAATCCTCGCAAAAAATCCCGCCAGCTCAAGGCCGTTCTTGTCGAGGGAACGCCGGTGAGCCAGCGGGATTCAGATAAGGCAAACAAAAACGGCTAACCAGCTTACGTTCCCTCGACATCTTTATTCTAGCACAAACGGGGAGAAATGTCAAGCCCCATGAGCAAACGAGGGATACGCTATAAGCCTGTTTAGGTAAAGAGGGCACGGCGAAAGGGTGTAAGGCAGCGATAGGCCATTAAAGCCAGGGGAAGTGTAGTAGGCACAGAGAACTTGTACTCTAGACCGTTAGCGGC
>VGNY01000262.1 GCA_016865895.1 Chloroflexota bacterium
GAGAAAACTAAAGGCAGCGGCCGCCAAGCGCAAGGAGGTGAACAGACTGAGTGAGTTGACCAAAATCGAGGTCGGGGTCTAACATTTTGGCAGGGTCGTTTTGTCCGAAAACGACTGAAGCATTACAATCTTTCTACTTGTATTGCACGTAATCTTTATGAATCTGTCATCGAGGGACATCAGTGTCCACCAATCTGAATTGCTGACACAAGGCGACCCGCGCTAGCCCTTTCTTAGTTAGCCCCATATCAGCCCTCCCGACCTTACTACATCAGCCCAATTCCGAAATGGGAAGGCTATTCCCACCACTTGCGCCGGCGTCCGGCCTTGCAGGCTCTCGTGTGGGCGGAAGAAGTTGTAATGCACCAACCAACCGTCCGTAATCAACTTGGCTGTCTCTCTATTCTGCATCCTTTCCATCACCTTGGTGCGCTCCTTCAAGGTAGCACGGAAGCGCTCGATAAGGTTGAGGTCGAGTTCGACACGGACTCCCTCGCTGTAAACGTGGGCGGTGTCAGCCCTGAATATCCTCTCAATGCCGTCCAAATAGTCAGCTAATTTGTCCGTAATAATGACATCAGGCGCATAAATAGAGTGTCTGGCAGCTCTAGACATGAGAGTCTCAGCATCTCTCGTAGTTCTGTCCTTCGATACGTTCGACGCCAGCAAGAATCGAGAATTGCTGTCAATCACATCCCAAAACCACATATTCGAGCCGCCAATCCTCATGACCGTCTCATCGGCGATCCAGGTATCGCCAGCCAGTGCTCTGTAATCCTGCCGCGCCTGCACGGCTTCCTTAGTGAATCTGGTTATCCAGCTATAGACTGTCGAGTCTGAAGGATAAGAGTCGTATACTTGCTTGAGATGTCGCCGAATCCCACTGAGAGACATCCCGCCGTAGAACATACTCAAGGCAGAGGCGACTTGAACGGTCGGAGTCCTCATACCTGGCGGGGCGGCATTATGAACGAACTTCCTTTGGCAGTTCTTACACCACCAGCGTTGCACCTGCCTATAGTGGCCATAGCGAACTACGCCTTTAGTGTTGCAAAACTTGCATGTGATAGGGATGCTCGTAGTATCTTCAAACATCACGGTTACACTCACCAGTTGATACGGTGGGACAGGCATCGCTCCTTGTCCAGGCCCACTCGCACCATCTAGTATAGTGTCTCTGAAAACACTTAACAATAGAGCGATTTGAATCGTATGGAATGTGACCGAGAGGTGGCAGAATTAGGCTAGCAGAGATGGGATTACGAAGCTAGATGCACGCAAGGAGTACAGCAAGATAGTGAGAGAGGTTGTAATGCTTCAGTCGTTTTCGGACAAAACGACCCTGCCAAAATGTTAGACCCCGACCTCGATTTTGGTCAACTCACTCAGTCTGTTCACCTCCTTGCGCTTGGCGGCCGCTGCCTTTAGTTTTCTC
>VGNY01000263.1 GCA_016865895.1 Chloroflexota bacterium
AAATATTTCATGTTAGGAAAAGTTGAAAAGTGAACTCTTGTAAAATTCAAAAGTGAACTCCTGGGAAGTCCTTTAATGGGTAGGTAACGGTGTGTACCATGTGGTTGTTCCACCAAATTCGCAATTCTATGGCGTGTCTATCTATATCAGGAACGAGGTGCATCTCAACTTCTTCTCTCAGGGGCACGTTGGGCACTACTATCTCATGGTTAAACAGAGATAATTTCCGGTAGCCATTGACCGTTCGTTTCTCCCGTAAGCAGAAGACGTCCTTAGCGGAAGTATATGGCTTTGGCAGTGCCAGGGGGCGAAACAGGCTGTTTCCCTCTTTTCTAGCTTTCTCAAAGCGAATACTGGGAATCTCGCCAGTGGTTGAGTGAACCTGATGGTTGTTGTAACGGTCCAGCTCTTCCTTTAAGACAGCACGGACCTCTTTGATGGTGGATAGTTTCTCTATGGCACAGGTTCTGACAATCCTGTCCTGTAACCAGCGATATGGCCTTTCCACTTTTCCTTTTGCCTGAGGGGACAGGGCATAGGTTACATCTACTCCCAAAGTCCTCATCACCTGCCGCCACTGTGGGTCAGTCTCGTCGGTTTGAAGGATATGCTTTCGCCAGACGCTATCCCTTCCCTGGACAAAGCGGAATACCCGTAGGGAATCAACGTAGTAGCGCAGGGGGATTCCATAGCTATGGACTAATGCCTCAGCAGCCTTGATATGAGCCCAGGTGGTTTCTTGCTCAAAGAAGTCAGCAAACAGAATCTTCCGGCTAAAGTCGTCCAGGGAAGTGACCAAAGCCCATTTCTCCTTGGCGTAAGGTGACCAGCGGTGATGGGAAGCATCGTGTTGAATCAAAGCACCAATGACAGCCGTGACGACCTCTCGGTCGTGGGCTTTCTTCTTCGGATGGGGCTGGTAACAGCCCAAATCTTTCGCCCGGTCAATGATAGTGGGTAACGATACCGCAACCCTCTGCTTGATGAGACGGTCTCTGATAGCGGAGTAGTTGTAGCTGCTGATGGGCAAGCTTGGGTCCTCAACCAATCCCTTCTCTAAAGCTAATTCCGCTTCAATCAGCTCCTCTACGGCAGTGGGCAGTCTGGTCGCCGTCTTCCTCTCATAAGCAAGCGAGAATTTGGCTGGATCTTGCCGGTATTGCCTCAGCAGAGCAAAGAATCTGGTCTTGCTGATACCGAGAATCTCCTCCACTGACGACCTGTTCATCATGCCCTGGCAATACCCCTTTAGTAAAAAACCTACTTGTTCCGTGGTGAACCGTCTATGTATTTGTTCCATGCATCCCTCCTCAATAGAGAGATGCATCATCTACGGTTCACTTTTCAACTTTAAACGGTTCACTTTTCAGCCTTAAACAGTTCACTTTTCAAGTTTAGATAACATATCTAAAAAGAT
>VGNY01000264.1 GCA_016865895.1 Chloroflexota bacterium
AGTAAGATTATACATGAGTTATCAACGTGTCAAGTCAAAAGATAATGTTACCGAAGTCAACAGTTCAGTCAGATGATAATGTTACCAAGAAGTCCTCTCCTTTCAGGATAGTTAAGGGAATGGGGAAAGTATCAAAGACATTTTCGGATACACCCGGGACGGCCCTGGGCAGGGAAAAGAATTGATCAAGTAAGGCCTGGATCTCACGTCGTAGTTGGCGAGGGTTGATTTGCTCTCGAAGTGTTTGCCAGCGACGTTGCTCATCTTCAGAGAGGACCTTGGTAGCACAGAGGCGGTCAAATGGAGTCTGAGATTTGTCAAAAGCTCGTTTGATGCGTATCGAGCCATCTTCAGTTGTGATCGTCTTTTTTCCCTGGAGGCGCATGACTGGTTGGCAGAAATTGTAGTACCACCACATTTTGTCATAGATTCGGTTCAGGAGGTTAGCGTGTTGAACCGTGTCGAAGCGATCATACCCCAGGTAGGCTCTGACTAGCGAGGCGTTTTTCTGCTCGACGAGACGGTTATCGTTTTTTTGATAAGGCCGACTACGAGAGATGATCGCCTCAGGATAGGCCTCCCGTAAGAAACGGAGTAGGTGCTGATTTAAGAACTCAGAACCATTATCAGAATGGAACTCCAGGGGGACAAAGGGCAGGCGGCAAAAACAGTGCTTGAAACCGGCTTCCATGACCCGGAAGCTGCGACCGAGGACTGCTACCCGTTCGCTCCAGCCGGTCGCAACATCAATTAACTGCAAGGTGTGCAGGTATTCACCCGAAGCGTTATCGCCACAGTGGTGAACCAAATCAACCTCGATGTGTCCAGGTTGATCTTGCTGACGGGGAATGCGTTTCATGGGAATATCACGAGTCAAGGGTTTACCGGCTGAGGCCTTTTTGTTGGACAGTTTGGGCTGATCCTGAGATAGGTGTTGTAAGTGGCGTCTGACGGTCGAAACACTAATCTCGGCCAATGCCTGTACCAACTGTGGGTTGAGCTGTAATTCCCCATGTTTAGCCAACTGCTGAGCGATGGGTACCAGACAAGGGGTTAAGCGTTCAGCACAGATGTAGTCCATACTCTCGGCAATGACCCGCAAAGCATCATCCACCTCAGGCCCATAGCTGTTACCCCGTTGCTGGCAACGAGGTTGACGTTCCAGATGACCATTCATGGCCCGAATCAGAGATTTGTGATGCTGACCAGTGATCTCCTCCATCTCGGCCAACAAGCGCCCTTTCTCTTGTTTATTGGCTCGTTGGTAGCGTTTCTTCATCATCCGTAAGTACTTGTACCGTTCGTTAATTGTCATTTTCTCTTGGTTGGACATAGCTCCCTCGGTAACATTTTCTTTTGAGTGAACTATACACCTTTGGTAACATTTTACGTGAATGAATACGTCCTCTTGACAGG
>VGNY01000265.1 GCA_016865895.1 Chloroflexota bacterium
GCCTACAGCATGAGCAGCGGCGTGGAGTTGCGCGTGGTGTTGGTCAACGCTGACGTTACCCAAGTCTGTATGTTGAAGCTGTGCCCAAGCAAAAGTAGTGCCTCCTGAAGCCCTGAGCACCCACCCTATCGAAAGCCCATTTGCTGTGTGGATAGGACTTGCCAAAACGTGAGTATCAAGGTTTACCGTAACATCTCCCACTCCTCCTGACGGGCTGATGTTGATACTCGTTCCTGCAATCAACCTACGAATTAGCGTAGCAGGATTGACATCTACACGATTGATGCCTTCGTTTTGTATGTTTAAGATTTGTTCTCTGTCACCAAAAGCCATTTAACTCTCCGTATAATACCAGACCTCGGAATAGACGCCTTCAACAATGTTGCCCGGCTCTCCGTGTCCGGACTCACCATTATACCAAACTATCTTGAGGCTACTGTTGAAAGGAATCTCCTCACCCTCTAAATAAAACCGGTACATGGTACCTTGATAAACATTGGTGTCGTCTGTTCGAGTATGTTGTTTTGTCATTCCAGCACGGTCAGTCTGGAATTTAACTTGCCCAAAGTAAAACGCTCCAAGAAAGGCATCCTCGGTTCCAGGATATTCGATAGTCTTAGTACCGTCTATCCAAATCTCAATATTTCCCTCTAAGAAAGTCCAGTTAGCGTTTCCATCTACTGCTAACATGAATCCTTGAAGACGCCCTCTAACTCCAGGAGATACATCTACCAACGTATAAGAGGCATATTGGGTAACACTTTGAGCAAGCTTAGTTGTGGTACGAAATATCTTGTTGCCAAGTGGGTAAGATTTCGTTCCATCGTGCCAACCCACTTGTGCCCATAACATACAAGAAACATTGCTGACATTTCGGACTTCAACCTTCAAGCTTGAAGAAAAAGGAATAGATACATAACGATAATGAGACGATGCTCCGTTAGCGATACTCATGTAAGTACAGCCGACGTGGTTCGTCGTCCACTTCGGAGACCCAAACGTAGAGCAGAAGAAGTTGCCAAGTTGGGTATCCACCCGAAGCACTCCATCCGCAGTGATTTTAAGACCATACTTCCAAGCACAATTAGGGTCAGACGGAGTACTCGATGGTGCAATAGCTAGCCAGATATACTCCATCTCTCCGACACTAGAAAAATCACAAATAGTGTGCCACGCACCAGCAAGGACTGATTGATATTCAACTTTTGAAACTTTGAAAGGACGAGTTTCTCGGTGTTGACCAGTAGATACTCCACCCAAATCGGCATGTTGCAACTGTGCCCAGGCAAAAGTAGTAGCTCCTGAAGCCCTAATTACCCAGCCGACTGTAAGACCGCTTGCTGTATGGTCTCCACCAGACAATACGTGGGTTTGGTTGTGGTGTAAATTTACT
>VGNY01000266.1 GCA_016865895.1 Chloroflexota bacterium
ATGCTCTAGCAAATAATTACGATATTCTTTCCAGTCCTTAAACATAAAGGGTAAACCTGTAGGCCGCGAGAAATGGCTTTGCATTTGCCCAACAGTATTAATACCGGAAAGCCTTTGCGTCACCCGCTCCCATGTTTCAGGTTCAATCTCCTGCAAATAATACAGGCTAGTCAAGGCCGTTTCATGGTGAATATTGGATACCCGCATATCGCGTACTGGAACGCCATATTGATACATATAGTCATAAAGGCGGCAGTAGGGCCAATGGTTATCATGAATCGCCTTCCAAACATCTACATAGCTCCAATCATAGATAGGATACATATTAACGTGATTACGGGCCTTATCTATTACGCTACCCCAGGTCGCCCCTTTATATGTTTCATAAGTGGTTAACCCTAAATAGCGGGCCGGACTTTCTTCACACCTTACCCCTGCAATATGACAAGTAGACGTATGTGGACTTTCAACGATGGTAAAGGCCCTAAATAGCTGAGCAAAGCGGTCAGTGCCATAGCGGTTGACCTTCCAGCTATTAACCTCTTTCTCTCTTATCCACTCTTTGCCTTCCTCCCAACAGTAAAGCCAGGGAGTAAATGGCGAAGTAGCATTGAAAATCTTAATCGGGATTTGCAGCCATATTGGTTCTACACGGGGGTCATGCATCACCAACCTGATATGATCAATGGTAGCCTGCCATTCTGCCTCTTGGTCAATAAAGAATGTCTTTAGTGGTAGCCGCCCCCGCTGCTCTGCTACCATTAGGGCTAAGTTCCAGATAACGGTGCTATCCTTTCCCCCAGAAACATCGGCAATAATATTCTCAAATTCATCAAAGAGCCAGTTAATTCTTTCTAACGCTGCATCCCAAACGTTTTGCTTAAGGTAGATTTTCATACCCCGCCCTCTACTATTACAAAGTTATGATACTCTTGCACTGCCCCTGGTAGAGAGCCGTCAAACGTCTTGGTTGCCGGGTGAATGCCCGCCTTAATATGAGTAATGGGCACATAGCCCTCTTTATAGAACATCAAGAAATAGCGTCCCCCTGGCACTAGCAAATCAGGTATCCGCTGCAATTCCTCATAAGTCAAATAGCTGGCAGCGCCGAAAAGAGCTATAATAACATCATATCGCCCACCGACGAAAGAGCGCAGGGGAGTGCAAAGAACAGTCCCCCGTTGCTTAGGGTGCTTCTGCAATAGTCGCTCTAGCATGGCGTGAGATGGGTCAATCCCTGTATATCTTTGGGGTAAAGCATAATCTAATAGCAAGCCAGTACCACACCCTACGTCAAGCACGCTTTTATCCTGCAAGTCCCCCAGCATATCAATAACCGCTTGATTTTCCTCAAGGCTTTCCCCGTCAAGGAAAAGGGAATCGTAAA
>VGNY01000267.1 GCA_016865895.1 Chloroflexota bacterium
CGGGGGCCAGAAAGACAGTTGAAAGACAAAGGACAGGATTAGCAAGGGAATTGCAAGGTATAGCAAACGTGTTGCCGTGCCAACGATGGGGCAGTGGGCCATGTGAGCAATTCATTACTCCTCACATTGATTATAAGGCTTATTAACCAACCACCGTTCCTGAATTAACGTGGCAACATCCACCCCTAATTGCTGAAGTGCCTCAGCCAAAATACGCTCCTTTTCCCGCAAGACCATGACTTCTTTCCGTATGCTATCATGGTCGGAATTATTGTCCTTAACCGTTCCAACTATCAGGTTTTCAGGTCGGTTATCATCCTTGATGCCATTCAGGTGTCGTACAACCTCATCACGGCTTAAAATCCTTCCCATTCTGAGCGCAGCAATTAGACGGTGCTCAGTAATCTTAAAATTTCGTCGCTTCATCATCGGCTTTATAAATCTCTGGACTTCAGGCGCCAATGTTCGGACATCAACCTCGCGATATCCTTGTCCTGTACTATAAGTCTTGCGCTTAGCAGTATTTACCCGTATAATCTTACATCGCCTGCAATAAGGCGTTGTTCGTGTCCCATGCACAATCTTAGCTGAGGAAACTTTTCTAACGTTACCACAATCTGGACAAGTAATAGTGACAATCGGCGAACGATGGGCTATATTCTGTACGCTCAGATCAATATATCCCTTGAATGCATCTGGGATATTGCCTGAGAAAAGAAAGCCCTTAGTCTTACAATGTTTACATCTTCGTGTGGGTCTAGGCTTACCACTTTGCAAGACCTCATGCAGCCTAATGTATCGGCTTCGCTGACAGACCTCACATCTTACCAAAACACATTGATATTGTTTCTTCCCTATGCGCACTAGGGCCAAACTATTGTAATCTATAAGGTCAGCTAAAAGAGGCGTTATAGCCTCTTTCAAGGTCTCAGCCGTATAGTGATTTCGCTTAGGAATAGGCATTCTCTCCCCTCCTGATAACACAAAAGGCCGAGCATTTATCGGATTCCTTTTGCCTCTTGCCTAGAGAAGCGGTTATCCAAATAAATGCGCGGCCCTTTATGGGCAAAAAGAAAACCGCTTTCTCTAGGCTTTTTTAGTCTACCACATCGAGCCTTTTTTGTCAAGAGGGGGTAAGTAAATTCTGTTTCTTGCCCTTATAACGGGCAACCATCAAGAAACCAGTGTATTACATCGGAGAAAGATAAGCCAATAACTACCTCCCACGCCCCTTGCTGTATCCAGTCTGGCAAGGTCGCCCACCAACCCCAATTGCCAGTTAGCCAAGAAGCCACTAACACAGGGAGAGCTAGATAGAATAGCCGCCCCGCCGTGCCTAAAATTGGTGCATGGGAAAACGCCGCGCGGTGCTTTACTAAT
>VGNY01000268.1 GCA_016865895.1 Chloroflexota bacterium
GGAAGACGGGACTTCTGAGCCCACTGCGCCTTCAGTTCCGTCACTTGGCCCTGCAGTTCCAGAACCAACTCGATCAATTCGGCCTTCGAGAGTTGTTCCAACTGTTGCCGAGTCATGCTTGAAATTATACTCGATAGGCGTCAGAGTTTCATCAACCAAACGTGAATCTAGCGTCAACTGGGCGTCAATCAGACAACAAGGTGAATAATTACAGATCTACCAAAGTAGTGACGGGGGGCAGACGTGGGAGCCCTTGGGGGACATTGGAAAAGCAGGTGTTCTCGCGGTCTACGACCTAGCGGTTGTCAAAACAGAGCCACTGACCCTGTTTGCGGCTACTCGTAGAGGCGTCTGGCAATGGCAAGAATCACGATAGAACACCCCTTTTGGGTGTGGTAGACGAAGTACTTGGTATATTAACGGGTTAACCGAGATTTACCTGTCCCTTTTCGCCACCTGGGGTTTTTGTTAGTGCCAAAATAACGGCTTTTATCACCATAAAATGCCAGATTTCAGTGATCCTCAATGGCTGGATTTCATTAAGCGCATAAAGGCGTGGCTGAGCGAGCCATTTTGGAATGGTGTTATTGGTGTAACCGCCATTTTACTGGTTATCGTCGGTATACTTGCATTACCCCGACGTATCCATAGTTTGATAAAGCGTTTTGTGTTTGGCGCTTTTGTAGGGGCGGCTCCTTATCTTGTTATTGCTGTACTACAACTCAGACAGAGCATCGTAACCGGCCAACCCACTATACCCTCTCTTACGATAAGGCAAGCCCTAATAGCAATGATCATTCCTTCAGTCTTTTTCGCCTTCGTGAACCGATTGGGCGTTCTGATTTACTTCTTGCCGCTATTGATTTTGATCGGAGTACGTCTAGTTTGGTCGTTTTTGAAACTAAACCCCGATTCTCCCACGTTCGATGCAATTGAAAATGGATGCATGTCTGGGTTCTTTTTGGGGGGAATAGTGTGGGTAATCTGGATGATCAAAACAGGAGGTCGTCCCTTTTTGGAAGAAATAAAAGCGGAGGACAATGACTCATAAGCTTGTGAGAATGAGTGGGTTGTGATAAATGGAAGCGAAAAAATTACCGCACTCCAGCCCCGGCGAAAAGATGTCGGGGCTTCCGTTTGGTATGAAATCCCAGTCGGACCTAGCTATCAAGCCCCAATCCCCGCTCTTTCGAATCATTTACATTCAGCTAATTTCCCCACAGAAAGCTCTCCCTCTACCCGCCCTGCCGTAGGAGTTTGATCACTTTAGGCAGCACGGGCAGTAGATCTCCAGCTACCATTCCTGCTCCCCCTAGCTCCTGTCGGACCAGCTCCCCTGCCAGCCCATGAACGTAGGCCCCGGCCAGGGCGGCGTCGAA
>VGNY01000269.1 GCA_016865895.1 Chloroflexota bacterium
AAGAATCTCGTAATGCTCACTAAGATTTTGACAAAATAACAATAATGATGTATAATCTCCTATATTATCTGTGATTTTAAGAAAGGAGATTATAAAGCATGTCAAAACCAATAAAAATAGGTGAAGCCTCATCCATAGAAGCATTGGATGAGGCATACAAAACCAGGAAGGAACATCATGACCGAGAGCGTCTGATGGCTGTTAGACTGGCTTCTCAGGGGAAGAACACACTGGAGCAGATAGGTTCTATCCTGAAGCGTGGACGGGCCACTATTGCCCGATGGTTGAAGTCATATCGAGAAGGTGGAATAGAGGATCTATTGCATCGTAGTCATGGTGGCAGAACTGCTTCTCTTTCTGATTCAGATAGGGAAGCTTTAACAGAGAAACTCTTACCAGGACGCTGGAAGAGAGCCAAAGATATCCAGACCTGGCTTCATCAGGAGCATAAAGTAAACCTGAGTCTGGGTGGTGTATACTATTGGCTGCACCGGATGAATGGCAGCTGGAAATTACCACGGCCAAAGCATGACAAGCAGGACTCAAAGAAGGTAGAAGAATTCAAAAGGGAGATAGTACCTCACCTTGAAGCTCTGGATATACCTATTGGAGTTCCAGTTCACGTGTGGGTAGAGGATGAGCATCGGTCTGGGTTAAAGAGTATCCTTCGTCGTTGCTGGACCATCAAAGGTCATGATGTTACTGCTCCCCATCAGGATAAATATGAATGGAGCTATACCTATGGAGCAATAGACATAGTGACTGGGAGTGTAGAATTCATCTATACACCTACTGTGTCTACGAAATACAGCAAGGCTTTCCTGGAGCAGTTAGTAGCTACAGACCCAGAAGCTATACACATAGTCATCTGGGACAGAGCCGGTTATCATCCCAAATCTCTGGATGAATCAGATGGCAAACTGTTTGATGTGATCAGATTCTTGCCATTGGAACCTTATAGTCCTGAGACGAACCCTATAGAGCCTTTATGGGATCAGGTGAAGGATCGGTTGGCCAATGAGATATGGAAAAACCTTGATGAAATGGAATCAGCCATAACTGAGGTACTAAAGCCTTTTTGGAAAGATGTGAAAAACGTTTGGTCGTTGTTGGGTAATACATGGTTAACGCGGGGTGTCATAATTTTCTTGCAACAGAGATTGGAATGAGTCTCATTTCTAACTTAAATTAGTATTACTTATGATTGGCAATGTTCATGCCATAATGAGAACTGAGCTAAGGATACCGGATATACCCGGATTTCTTACCTTGAAATGTGATTTTCACATGCACACAGTATTCTCTGATGGAAACGTTTGGCCAGAAATTCGGCCGCAGGAATCGTGGTGTGAAGGTTTGGATGCTATTG
>VGNY01000270.1 GCA_016865895.1 Chloroflexota bacterium
TGAGCTGTCTGATGCCACTCTTGCTTTCAACAGAAATAAAGACTTGCTCAACAAAGGGTATATAGCACAGGCAGAATATGATATTTCTGATGCCCGCTGTAAGAAAGCAATTGCAGCAGTTGCTGCTGCAGAGGCAGCAGTCAAGTCAAGTGCAGCCGCACTTCAGGCAGCGAATGTATCTCTGGAATATTCCCTCATTCGTGCCCCTTTTGATGCCGTAGTATTAACCAAAAACGCTGACATTGGTGATATTGTCACTCCGATTGGTGCTGCTGCAAACGCAAAGGCTGCTGTGGTGACGATAGCTGATATGAACTCGCTCCAGGTTGAGGTTGATGTCTCTGAATCGAACTTTCAGCAGGTAAAGATTGAACAGCCCTGTGAGATACAACTTGATGCCATACCTGATACCCGTTTCAGGGGAGTGGTGCATATGATTGTCCCGACTGCTGACCGTACAAAAGCAACGGTACTCGTGAAGGTTCGTTTTATCGATAAAGACAATCGCATATTGCCGGAGATGAGTGCAAAGGTTGCCTTTCTCTCGAGGCCGGTTAAAAGTGATGAGCAGAAACCACTTACCGCGGTTCATAAGACAGCAGTCTTATCTCGCAACGGGAAAAACATCGTATTTCTTGTCCAGGAGAATCGCGTATTCGAAACGCAGATAACAACCGGATCCCAGCTCAATGAAGTGATCGAGGTGCTGAGTGGCATAAAGGCAGGGGACAGGGTTGTAATGAAACCTCTCAATAAAATAAGGAACGGCTCAAGGATTAAAATCGCTGAGAAGTAATGGGAAACAAGCCCCCTATTGTCGTTATAAAAAATCTGTGCAAGTCATACCTTAAAGGTAACCAGGTCATCCAAGTTCTGAATGATATTTCCCTGGATATCGATGACGGTGAGTTCCTTGCTTTAATGGGCCCTTCGGGATCAGGGAAGACCACTCTCTTAAACCTGATCGCAGGAATAGATAAAGTGGACAGAGGTATTATTCAAGTCAGCGGTGTTGACATCACTTCCCTTTCTGAAACCGAACTCGCTCAATGGCGCGCCATGAATGTGGGGTTTATCTTCCAATTTTATAACTTAATCCCTGTACTCACTGCCTTTGAAAATGTTGAGCTGCCTTTGCTCCTCACAGGTCTTTCGAAAAAAGAACGCAGGACTCATGTAGAGACATCCCTGAGTGTGGTCAATCTCTCTGACAGGATGGACCATTATCCCGGCCAGCTCTCAGGAGGACAGCAGCAGCGTGTTGCAATTGCCCGTGCAATTGTCACGGATCCGACCATCCTCGTGGCAGATGAACCTACTGGTGACCTTGACAGGGTATCAGCGACTGATGTGCTTGAACTCATGGA
>VGNY01000271.1 GCA_016865895.1 Chloroflexota bacterium
CTACATTGAGAGGTAGAATAACATGGAGTGAACCCCTGAAACTGGACACTTTAGGTTAGGAAGGTTTGGCAGGGTGGAATAGTTTAAAATGGAGGAGAGAAAGGACCCTGCCATGAGGAATCAAAGAAGTTTCAGCTTAGAGTTTAAGCGCCATGTAGTTGAAGAACTGCTTAGCGGTGAAAGCCGTCCTGCCCAGCTCTGCCGAAGGCATAACATCTCACCAAGCATACTTTATCACTGGAAGAAGCAATACAGCCGGGGCAAGTTCAATAACGAGCCAACAGAGGAAGGGGCACTCAAGGACAGGATAGAGAAGCTTGAGAGGCTGGTGGGCAGGCTGACATTGGAGAACGAGTTTCTGAAAAGGGGGCTGCAGCACAGCCTCAGCCAATCTCAAAGAAACGGGAAATCGTTGCCTCGTATAAACATCTCATCGGGTATATCCGGAGAGGATGCGGACTGATGAGACTGGCAAAGAGCAGTTTCTACTATAAAGCTAAGAGCCCTGAGCGCCTGAAGATTGAGGCTGACTTAAGAGACCGTATCGAGGCCATCTGCCTTGAGTTCCCGCGCTACGGATATCGGCGGGTTACCCATCAGTTAAGGCACGAGGGGCAGCAGGTAAATCACAAGAAGGTGCTAAAGATTATGCGAGACAGTGACCTTCTCTGCCAGGTGAAACGAAAGTGGGTGAAAACTACAGACTCAAAGCACCGCTTCCCCAGGTATCCCAACCTCATCAAAGGGACGGTTATTCGCCGCTTAAACCAAGTGTGGCTAGCTGATATCACCTACATCCGTATTCGGACTGGATTTGTTTACCTGGCGGCAATATTGGATGGTTTCTCCCGGAAAATGATTGGCTATGCTGTCTCTAAAACTCTGGATACTAACCTGACACTGAAGGCGCTGGCCGTGGCTTTTTCTGAGCGTCAAACGGGCGCTGGCGTCATCCACCATTCGGATCAGGGAGTCCAGTATGCCTCAGGCGAATATGTGGATGAGCTCAAAAGTCATGGCTTTCTGGTCAGCATGGCACGTACCGGTAATCCCTATGAGAATGCCATGATGGAGAGCTTTTTCAAAACACTGAAACACGAGGAGGTGTATTTATGTGAGTATGAGACTTATGATGACGTGATAACCAGACTTCCCTATTTCATCGAGGAGGTATATAATCGAAAGAGGCTACACTCTGCATTAGGCTATCGCTCACCAAATGACTTCGAGGAGTTGTTACTTAATCAACAGAATATAGTACCACCCCACCCAGCCTTCCTAACCCTTTCTGTCCAATCATAGGGGTGCAGTCCACAAAGGCAAAGTAGGTCTTCCAGAAAAGA
>VGNY01000272.1 GCA_016865895.1 Chloroflexota bacterium
AAATAGAGGATGCCATTCAGCAAGAGGCATTTGTCGCTTTCAAGAATGACTTCCTCAGTCGATACCAGATTACCGATGAGGAGACCAGGCTCGCCCAGAAGCAAAAGTGGCTGAATTCCTCCCGACAGCGCAATAGCACAGTTCTCTAGGCGTGGGACTCAACGAATTCTTTGAAACGTCTGGCACTAGTGTCTAGTCTCATAAATAGATTTAATCATCTGACAGCCTTTGCCAAGATTTGTTCTGCCGTCTTTGCCCATACGAAAGGCTTGGCTCCTTCATTCCATCGGCTAAGGAAAGCCTTTATTGCCCCAACCAGATGGGCGACACTGTCAAAACTGCCCCGGCGAATCGCCTGGTTAGTGAGTATGCCGAACCAGATTTCCACCATGTTCATCCAGGAAGCTCCGGTAGGAGTAAAATGAAGGTGAAACCGCTTATGTCTTTCAAGCCACTTCTGCACCTTTTCGTGTTTATGAGTACCGTAGTTATCCAGAATCAGGTGTAACTCTTTCTCAGGCACTTCTTTATCCAGCTGCTTGAGGAACTTCAGGAACTCCTGATGGCGATGCCTGGAATGGCACTCTCCAATAACCTCTCCCGTGGCTATGTTTAACGCTGCGTATAGTGTGGTGGTGCCGTTCCTTTTATAGTCGTGGGTATGGCGTTCTACTTGCCCCGGGCGCAATTGCAATAAGGGCTGCGTCCGGCTCAATGCCTGAATCTGGCTCTTCTCATCTACCCCTAATACCAATGCCTGCTCCGGCGGGTTAAGATAAAGCCCCACAATGTCTACTACCTTCTCCTTTAACTGGGGATCCTGACTGAATTTGAAGGTTTCTACACGATGGGGCTTTAAGTCGTAAGCCTGCCATATGCGATGAACTGTGGAATGGCCTACTCCTACCTGCTTCGCCAGTCTGCGAGCACTCCAGTGAGTCGCACCCTCAGGTGGTGTCAAGGTAGTGGCCACAATCTCGGCTATCCTATCCCGGCCAATGGTACGGGGACGACCCGATTTGGGCTGGTCCTGAAGCCCTTCTATGCCATATTCAGCATATCGCTTCCGCCAAAGACAAACTGTCTGTACTGACCCTAACCCCCTTTCAGAAATGGCCTGATTATTCAGACCTTCGGCAGCAGCCAATATGATGGTAGCCCTGCGTACTAACTTCTGCGGCATAGTCGGGCTCCTCTTCCATTTGAGCAATGCCTCCTTATCTTCATCAGATATTTCTATTTTTCTTGCTATTCCTGCCATGCTTCCATTATCGCATGGCAAGAAAGTTCATTCAAGCTATTTTAGGGACTAGACACTAGAATTCAGACTATGGGATATCAT
>VGNY01000273.1 GCA_016865895.1 Chloroflexota bacterium
GCGTTCAGAATGACTAAGAAAAGGCGCTCGAGATTGCAGTACCCGTCTCCTTCGACTCCGCTCAGGATACGGCGAGACGGCAATGACGATTGGGGGATTCTTCGTCCCGATTGCATCGGGACTCGAGAATGACTGGCCGGGCGAGAGGCGAAATTTAAGTGGTAAGTGTTGGCGGTCGGCAGTCGATAGACGATAGACGATAGACGAATACAAGTTAGAGGTCGTAAGCCAAAAGTTAGGGAATTTATTGGAGAAGTTTTGCTATTGAGGTGATGACTGTCTCCGCATTCTGAATAGCTTCGTCAGCATCCTCTTCTATTGCGGAGAAATCTAGTTCGTATAGGTCTTCATGCCTTAGCTCTCTGAACCGGTCCAGCAAATCGACTACAGTGCGCTCTAGCTTGCCTGGGTCAACATACTTTTCCTCCAGATACCTCGCTAGGCAGTAGTGGCTCTTTTCCCTGAAGCCATCGCGAAAGAGCAATGACCTGGCTGCGTGGAACATGGCAGAATAGGCAGAAACAAGACAGCTATCGAATAATTCAAACTTGCGGTTTTTCTTTGCTTCATCGAGCCATTTCCTGGCCTTATCAATGCTTTTGGCTGCTTTCTCCTTTGAGGGTATCGCCTTTCTTATCAGGCCCTGTTTCAGGCAGTTGTCGAGTTCACTCAATTGTTTCGCCCCAGAGATTAATAGAGCTATGGACGAGCGAGTAATAGAATGCGGGGTCGTTGTCTTTCAGTCTTTTAATCCGTTCGGGAGTTAGAATCAGTATCTGCACCCTTCTTCCCAAAGCTTTCCTCAATTCGCCTGAGATTGAGGCTATCTTCGTTTCTCCTGGGTGTTTTCTTACTTTTATCCAGATATCCAGGTCACTATCTTCGTGGTTAGTTCCATTTGCCCAGGAACCGTATATACCCGCACCGCTGATTTC
Organism: Chloroflexota bacterium; assembly: GCA_016865895.1. Classification (GTDB taxonomy): domain Bacteria; phylum Chloroflexota; class Dehalococcoidia; order GIF9; family UBA5629; genus VGNY01. The sequence goes on from VGNY01000273.1 coordinate 936, forward strand.
CGCCGTTGTCAGTTTGTTGATTATGTCTTTTTCTTGAACTAGCTTGATGTTGAAGAAGACCTTCAACGAATTCACCATTGGGTTTGCCAGGTTCACTACATTGTCGCTGATTATGTTGTTGTTGCGGAGCTCTTTCAATGTCCTACTAACGTGCGCCGGACTTAAACCCAGCACCTTCGCTATATCCCTTACTCCTACATTCTTCGTAGGGTTGCTCAGGATATACTCCAGTATCCTTTCTTTGTCCCGGGCTAGCAATGTTGACATAGACTGAACATGTCGTTGTTTATTTGTAAACAGATTGTTTCTTTATACGCAACAGCTATGTATATTATAAGAGTTGGCTGTTTCAAGATGCAAGTTTCAAGTTGTAAGAGGGATGGAGGGATTCTTCGTCCCGATTG
>VGNY01000274.1 GCA_016865895.1 Chloroflexota bacterium
GCCTCTTGTTCTGCAGTAGACATTGCTATTCCTCTTCTACATCAAACAAAAACCCCACGCTACTTAGAGCGAGGGCCATCACAGACCTACTACGCCAGCAAGCGAACGCGTCTCTTACCTATGAACGCCCCTAGTTTATTTCCTTGATATGCTATTTGTCAATCGTAGGACACCAACATCGTGGAACACCAAAAGCACCATCTCCACGAGCTTTTGTCCCTTTTGACACTGAAGCCGCCATCGAATATGGCAAAATAAGGGCTGACTTAGAGCGACAGGAGATACTCCTCGGAGATGCGGATATCCGCATCGCAGCTATCGCCCTAGTCAGGGGTCTAACGATGATTACCGGTAATATCCATCACTTCCACCGAGTCCCATGATTAACCGTTGAAAATTGGCTAGCTCCTTAAGGATGGTAGTGCCACCCTTTCACACACCACCTCCCTAACCAATCCAGACAAGTATGCAGGTGGTAACCAAATGGACTTTGTGCAACCGATGAAACTTCATACCATAGAATACGCAAATTAGCCAATATGTTAAGCTGGATCTCGTTTAGCGACTATGATCTCAGGTAAACATTACCGAGGAAAGTGCAGTGATAACCGGGTTCACCACACAGCAGGCTTTTGTTCAGCAAGCGCGCTTTGCACTATAACCTAAATAGGAGTCATGATTCGGAGACATAATATCTACAAAAAGTTAAATTGTTGTCCCTGTCTCCTGAAAAGGGAACAATTTGCTGGTGGGGGACAAGCGAACTAAAAACCAAGATGCTGACCCTCAAGGGATTTCGGCCTGACACCACCATTGACATATGCCGAAACACGTAGCATACTTAAATTAGTGATGTTCCTGAATACTGTGTTTTGGGGACTCGCAGATAACCATTTATTTGACTTTCCTTAGCTGATATTTCTGCAATTGATTTTTATTTGGAGGTGGAGTGATGAAAGTATCAGGTTTCGGATGGTCCCACGGTATGAAAGGCTCTCTCAGGTTGTGTCTGTGCATTGTGCTGGTAGGCGTCACAATTGCCAGTGCCATTTTGTGCAGTGTACATGGAGCTACCACAGGGAAATTGTCACCAGTCCAGGTGTGCCAGGCTGCGCCATTAGAACCCTATAGTGTCGATTATGTTCCCATGGCCGCTGCCGGGAGTCTGCCTGAAATCAAGATGTTCAAGGCTACTCCCATGGTGCTGAGTGGCAGCGAATCCGCTCTATACAAATTCGTGGTCAGGCGCGCCACTAAAGTAGTGATAGTGGAGGCGGGCAATTTCATCAAAGAGATCAGCAATCCTGCCG
>VGNY01000275.1 GCA_016865895.1 Chloroflexota bacterium
AAACCTCCCATCTGGGCATGATACTAAAAGCATACCACCTATTGTTGCAAATGTCAATAATGCGCCCATGCGTATATGCCATACCCCCTATTGACAAAAATACTTGCTTGTAGTATCATGTATATGCTGAGGCGATAAGGATTTAGGCGACTGTTTTTGTTTCCCTTATGTTTGCTCTATCCTGAATCCCGCTGGCTTGCCTTGTCGCCTCAGCAACGGCAGTGGCCTAAAGCCAGCGGGATTCATTTTGAGAGGAATCACATGAAGCGTTGCAGCAAATGCAAGGAATGGAAGGAACTAGAGGAATTTTACAACAACCGTTCCCAAAGAGACGGGAAGACAAACCAATGTAAAGCTTGTATAAAAGCTAATGATCTAACCCCCTATGAGCAAGCCTATACTAAGTGGCAGGGCCAGGTACATGCTGAGAAAAGAAAGGACTACTGGAAGAAATACTACGCCGAAAATGCAGAACGGGAAAGAGAGCGTGGGCGCCAAGATCGCGCTCAGAACCCTGAGAGGAGAAAACAATCCAGTCGCAAAAGACTATTACGACAATATGGCTTAACCCCTGAAGCGTTTACGGAAAAAGAAACCGAACAAAATGGGAAGTGTGCCATATGCGGGCAAACAAACAATGGGAAAACGCTGCATGTAGATCATAATCATAAAACCAATGCCGTACGCGCCCTGCTATGCGCTAGATGCAATAACGTATTAGGGCAAGTAGATGACGACATAGATTTGCTCCAAGCCTTGATCGTATACATACAAAAGTTCGCAGCAGCGCCCCCTATCGTACCGCTAAAGCGCCCAGATAAGGCCATATGTCCCAAGCCCATCAGGGATAAACCACCCAAAGATAAACCTGCCAGATGTAAGCCTATTAGGAAACCGCCAAACGAAGCAAGAGCAACGGAAAAGCCAATTAGAATCAGAAAAGGCCCTTCCCGAACAAAGGGGATAAAACAAACACAAGTGTTCGCCGCTTGCTCAGAATGCGGCCAGACTAAGTTTATGGCTGTCATTGGCTTGTGCTGGGCTTGCTACGCCAGAAAGCATAGACAAGAGAAGCGCCTCAAACTGAAATAGATAGACATACAATATCTATACCCATAACAGCCTCCTTACCCACTATATATTGTACCCTTATGCGCATTATTGACATAAGCGCATAAACGTGGTAAGATGATAGTCGTGAGTGAATCCGCCTATCCCCATCAAGGAGGCTGCCTTTGGCCCGTCGTGCCTTGAACGTCTACCTAGACGAAGATGACCC
>VGNY01000276.1 GCA_016865895.1 Chloroflexota bacterium
GTCTGTAAGGTCTCTGAAAGACTGAGAAACATCTTCAAAGGTTTTATCATCTAAAAATCCTGTAAATAAGTCCATAGGTATTTTTTCTACTAATACAAACGCATTAATTTATGATGCATAACTGTTTGATTCTGGTTGTTGACCAGTGGTCGACCTTGCTTTTGAATTGGATATAAACGGTGTCGAGACTATCGAACCAGACATTACGGGTGACTTCGTATCTGCCTTGCCTCCAGATGCATTCCTGTTCGTTGAGGGCTGGCTGGTAGGGAGGTAGATACTGGAGATGAATCCTGGTATGGCTCTGGAGAAAGAGTTGAACTTCTTCGCCTTTGTGCCATTTGGCGCCGTCAATGTAGAGATGGATGGAGTAACCCCTGAGCGCACGGAGCATATGTTGGAGAACAAGCAGGAATCCCTCGCGGTTACCCTTAGCTGTGCGGATGAGACCTTTCCTTCCCAGGAGGGGCGCAACCCAGCCAGACAGGTTGAGCCGTTCCCGATGCTGGCTGGTAGTTGGGACTTTGAGACGTTTACCTCTCCTGGCCCAACCCCGTCCGAGGCGAGGATGGAGACTGAAGCCGGTTTCATCCTGAAAGACGACCGTTTCATTGGGTTTAAGCTGGGCGAGTTTTTTTTAACTGCTCCCGAAAATCGGTGGCGTCTCTGGCCCGAGCCTGCAGATAAACATATCCGGCCCGTTTCAGACTGTAACCAAGACGATGCAACCAATATTGGGCTTGGCGTACCTTCAGTTGCAACCCGAAGGTTTTCTTTAGGTGAATCACCAGTGTCGGCCCGTCCCAGGCGGCTCGCGATAGGCCGAAGTCCCGTGGCATCTTCTCCAAATCTCGCTCTAGGCGCTCTATGAGCTCGGATGTCAGCCGACCGGCACGCCCCGGCCGCGGTTTGGGTACCAGAGCCTGTATGCCGTCCTGATTTACACCATTTATCGATCGTTCCAGAGTCATGCGGCTCAGACCCAGCGAAGCGTTTATCCGCCCCGGACGTTGTCCCTCCAAAACCAACAGCATGGCGGCGATCTTCAATCCCATCCATGCCCCCGGAACCTGCTTCGCTAGTCCCAGCAGCTTCTCTCTGGTCACCTCGGGATGCGTCAAAGCTAAAGCCTTCATGACTTAAGTATAGCATAATTATGCAACAACTAATAGTGCATTTGTATTAGTAAGCCGGGTGTATGGCATTGTGACTGAGTAAAGCCCAACTTCTCAAGTTCTGATTTTCCCAGGAGGCTGCGATAGCCTCTTTGCTTG
>VGNY01000277.1 GCA_016865895.1 Chloroflexota bacterium
GATTTGGGTGAAAGCCTCGTAGCGTTGGGCAAGCGTATCCACGGGGTCAAAACCTCCTTCAAAATGTGATCATAGAAGATAACCCCGTGACTGACCTAACGTTACGGCCTTAAGTTTACGGAAATGGTCCCCATACAAGCTAGGACGGCGATAACCAAGCTTGCTAGAGCTACTTTGAAATGCTTATCCTGATTCATCATGTTTGCAATTCTTTCAACTGGGGATGAGAGCCAGCCTAACATAGACTCCAGCAAGACTAGCCCAACAAGCTAATGCAGAGCATTAATCGCTATCCCCCCAACGGTCAAACTCACTTACGTGCTGGAGTGAAGCGAAGTGCGCATCGGCTCAAAAAACCCAGGTCAAACCATATTACCAAAGGCTGTTTATGGTATTATCTTCAAAAACTGCAAAATCTGAATCAAGGAAGCGATTATGCCGATAGCGCTTGAGATAACTTTGATGATTGTAGCTGCCGATAACAATGGTTTATTTGACTCCCTTTGAGACAAAGCAGCTTTGCTGCTTGGTTTCTTCAGGACGAAGACAAGGGTATTGACTAGTCCCAGAGTTATACCATATACACCAAATAATAGGATTACAGAACTTAGTGTATTTACCCAAGTCACGGGGAAGTAATGGTAAAGCGCAGCCCAAACTATTATGCAGGCAATGCCCATACCAAGGTTGTTAAATATCTCTGGCCCTTTCTCGCGATTGATTAGCGAGTCTAGTTCTTCGCTTGTTATCTTGTTCAATTCAAAGCCAAGACCAGCAAAACCAAAGACGATCAGTACAACAGCTATAGCCGTTGTCAAAGCGCCGAAGTACTGCGGTTGGAAGTAGAGAAATATCGAGACGGCAAAGAAACTGATCGCTAAGGCTATACCTGTTCTAACATCGCTCGGCTTCTTTGCGTCTTGTGATTTGGTTGCTTTCTTCATATGACGCCTAACCTTAGTTCTGCCTGCCCTTCCATACGCAAAACGCCAGCGTTGGACGTAATACATCCAGGCGCTGGCGTCATGCTTTGTTGCTCTCAGCAGGGCTGTTATCTTGGTCAGGCCAAGGTGAGATAGATTCCTGGTTGGCCTGCTTATAATTGCGCTGTTTGACAGCTTGCCAGAACTCAGCCCGCGATACACCTTTGCCGGCCTTGATGCTCTGCCGGGATTTGTCGAGCAAGGCTTGAAAGCGCGGTGAACGCGCTAGAAGTAGCCTCCCCACGTCATAGTCAGCCATTA
>VGNY01000278.1 GCA_016865895.1 Chloroflexota bacterium
TAACTAATTTTTAATAATACAGTTTATATTTTAACCGGGTTGGAAAAGCGTTGCCGAAGTATCAATTCCCATTAAGGACAGAAAGTCAGAACAGGGGAGTTTTTCCAACCAATTGATGACAGCTTGACAGGTTTGGTGTATGGTCCCAAAAAAGTGGTTGCGAGTGATGTCACTCCGCATCTGCCACCAGAGTCGCTCAAGCAGATTGAGCCACGGACTATAAGTAGGAAGAAACAGCGGGAGAATCTGATCACGATGCGCCTCGAAAAAGGGCAGCAACCTCTCTGTGGTGTGAGTAGAGGCATTGTCCCAAACCAAGAAGATAAATTGAGCCGCAAACATTTCACAGACAGTGGCGAGCCAGTTTTCGACTTCCATGGTTCGCGTTCGCGGATAAAGGTGGTAGAGTCCTTCTCCGGTGGGGTAAACGACACCGCCTAACAAGTATTTCACCGCCTCGCTGCCGGGGGTTTTGATCTCCTGCGGTTGATGAATCCGTTGATAGCCTTTCCCCTTATCCGGGCAAAGGTGGAGGTCAGTCTCATCAAAGTAAATCAGCACCGCCTCCCTTCGGGGCTTCAGGGGGATGATGCTGGGGTCAATCAATCCGACATCGTCACTGGTCAGTTGTCCGGTCGCAGCTTTTTTTTTAGCGTCTCGACCCGCTCACGCTTGACACGATATTCAGGGTCTGGGGAAGTCAGCTTCCATTGGCTACGTCCCAGATTGATTTGGTGGCGACGTAACAGATGCCACCAAGCTGACGGGTGCATTCGGACGCCATGATAAATCTCGACATACTGCGCCAGCCGTTCAAGTGTCCAATGGTGGCACGCCGTCTTAAGTTCGTCAAAAGTGGCGGGGGATTGGTGAAGAATTTCCAGCCACTGTTCTTTGGTCAGAGATAACTTCACGCTTCTCCCCGGCTTCTGGTGAGGCATCAGCGCTTTGATGCCGCCAGTATTGTAGGCCTGGATGTATTTCCGAATCGTTAGTGGTGTGAGCTGAAACAAACCAGACAACTCCTTGACCGTTTTTCCCTGGGTCGAAAAGCGGATAATGAGCAAGCGACGGTAGATATAGGGTCTGTCTGCTTCTTTTAGAGCTTGCTGCAATTGGTGTTGGGTTTCTTCAGTGTCGACACGAGCCAAAATCATCAGGAGACTCCGTTAAGTGTTTTTATAAAGTCTACCTGATGCCAAAGAAAATGTAAAGTTTATTTTTCAAAGTTAGTTAAA
>VGNY01000279.1 GCA_016865895.1 Chloroflexota bacterium
GCCAAAGGAATGGTCTCCTCTAGTGCTTACTTGCAATAGTTTTAGATATAATATATTGTGCTGGGCAAGGAGGAAAAGACCATGCCCAGAAAAGCTTCTATCCCCAAATGTTCAGAGGTTGACAGAAAGATACTGGAACAGTGGGCACACAGCCGTACTGAGGAAGCCCGTTTAGTTGAGCGTGCTAAGATCATTTTAAAGTGCCTCCAGGGTGAGAGGGTCCACTCAATTGCACGAGAACTGAAAGTGCGCCCCAACACGGTTATCGAATGGCGGCGTCGTTTTGATAAACAAGGCATTAACGGTCTCCGAGACCGGCCTCGTTCTGGAAAACCGGTGCAATACGAGGTGGAGTTTCGCAATAAAGTTTTGAAGACTTTGGAACTTCCGCCGCCAAGCGGTCAAGCCCGCTGGGATGGTCCAGCAGTTGCAAAACATCTTGATACATCCGTACATGCAGTATGGCGCCTGTTGCGCAAAGAGGGTATTTGTCTTAGCCGGCAACGAAGTTGGTGTGTGAGCACCGATCCGGAATTTATTCCAAAGGCAGCTGATATTATTGGACTTTATCTCAATCCCCCAGAAAACGCCATTGTGCTATCAGTGGACGAGAAACCCAGCATTCAAGCATTGGAACGTTCAACGGGCTATGTTGTAACGCAGAACGGCAAGATTGTTCAAGGGTATAAGAGTACCTACAAACGACACGGGACGCTAAATCTCTTTGCGGCTTTGGAGGTCGCAACTGGAGCTATTCACACGCAAATTACCCAGCAAAAGCGTCGTGTAGAATTTCTGGCCTTCATGGATCAATTACTTTTAGACCTCCCCAATGACAAAGAATTTCATGTGATACTTGATAACTACTGTATTCACAAGAGAAATGATGCTTGGTTAGCTGCACATCCGAATGTCTACTTTCATTTCACTCCTACTTCAGCCAGCTGGTTAAACCAAGTGGAGATTTGGTTCGGAATTTTCTCTCGCAAAGCTCTCAGGGGAGCAAGTTTTAAGAGCATTGAACAATTGCGCCAGGCAATCGAGGCATTTGTTGCCGCCTACGGCCCAACTGCCAAACCTTTCATGTGGCGGAAGCGCGAAGTGAAGGGTTCACAGCTGAAAAATACTATCGCTAATTTACGCAATTAAGCACTAGAAGCTCGATAGTGCCGCCGACTCCCCCGGCGATCCAAGTGGCGCCGACACAGGCTGCCACACTGGCCTTCTCGTCAGAGAC
>VGNY01000280.1 GCA_016865895.1 Chloroflexota bacterium
AGGGGAGACGATAGTTATATTATTTAAGGAAACACTGAACAAGTCCCTCTTTACGCGGTATAATTGAGGCAAGAATAACGAAGGGGGAGCTTGAAATAATGAACAGAGTATCGTTTGCCAGTCTGGCGTATGATAACAAGAAAAAGAAGACTCGACGGGAGAAGTTTCTTCAAGAAATGGACAAGGTAATACCCTGGAAAGATTTGCTACAAATAATCGAGAGATATTATCCCAAAGCTGGCAACGGCCGTCAACCTATGCCCCTGGAAAGGATGCTGCGGATATACTTCATGCAGCAATGGTACGGGCTGTCCGACCCGGCCATGGAAGATGCTCTTTATGACATCGAGTCCATGAGGCGGTTTGCTGGTGTAGACATTGTTTCGGACGTGGTACCCGATGAGACCACGATACTGCACTTCCGCCACTTACTGGAAAAACATGAGTTAACTAAGAGGATATTTGAGAAAATGCAGGGTTATCTTACGGAGAAGGGGTTGCTGTTACGGGAAGGAACGATAGTAGACGCTACCATCATCAATGCGCCGTCATCTACTAAGAACCGTGATAATACCAGAGACAAAGAGATGAAACAGACCAAGAAGGGTAATCAATGGTATTTCGGCATGAAGGCGCACGTAGGTACGGATAGTAACACAGGTCTAGCACACAGTATTGTGGTCACGGATGCCGGAGTACATGATTCACAAGTGATGGATGAGCTACTGCATGGGGAGGAACAGGCTGTCTACGGTGACAGAGCCTATACCAGTGAAAGGAAGAGGAAAGAATACGAAGCAAAGGGAATCAAGTGGTGTGTTAATCGCAAAGCCTGTAGACATTATCAACTCACTCCGGAAGATGTGGAATACAATCACCAGCAAAGCCAGGTAAGAGCCAAAGGGGAACATGCTTTTCTGGTAGTAAAGCATCTGTGGCATTATACAAAGGTAAGATACAAGGGGCTGTTTAAAAACGCAGCGCAGGTATTTGCCCTGTTTGCTCTGGCCAACTTATATCTGATGCGACGTGAATTGTTATCGATAGGGGCGTAGTGTGCCCAAAACTGGGAAAAGATCTAAAAATAGAGAAAGGGGCTCAGAAAAACAAGGGGTTTATGTCGTAAATAGCTGAAAAGCCTTCTAAGTCGGCATTTTTATGTCCAAATAGTTCAAGATGAAATACCGGGAGGCTTATTCAGAGGTTTCTTAGTAATTCCATAAAGAAATCCG
>VGNY01000281.1 GCA_016865895.1 Chloroflexota bacterium
AGCGTTATACATGCTTGTCCTCGTGTCTTTCCTCACCGGATGTGGAGGGGGTAGCGACGGGACACACCTGAAGAAATGGACCATCATTATGTATTGGGATGGCGATGATGTCAATATACAGAGTGATTTGATCGAGGCCTTTCAAGAAATGGTAAATGCCCGTGTTGGGAGCACTGAGCAGGTTAACGTTGTCATTCAGTTTGACAGGTACCCTGGAAACCCTGCATATGGAGGCTGGCCCATCACACACCGCTTTTTCCTGACGCCAGGCATGGAGCCAACAGAAGCGAATGCAATCCCTGACTGGGGCGACGGACAGGGCGGCGGCAGGGAAGTAGACATGTCAGACCCCAATACACTCAGGGATTTCATTACATGGGCGGTGAAGAACTATCCGGCAGAACGATACGCCCTCATCGTTGCTGACCACGGGTTTGGATGGCAGGGCATAGTAATTGACAACACAAACTACCAGAGGACCATGTCCCTCAAACAACTCAGACAGGCAATTGAAGAATCACAGGTACACTTTGACCTGCTGGGCCTCGATGCATGCACCATGCAGATGATCGAGGTCGCTCATGAGCTGAGGAACTCCAACATCGACATATTAGTAGGTTCCGAGGATGACGGCACGACCTGGCCTTTTGCAGAGATACTCCAAGCCATTATGCAGAATCCAGGTATGTCTGCAGAGGAGATCGGCAGGACTATCGTTAACCGTTACAACAGCAGTCACCCGCAGGAGAAGAACATCACCCTCTCTGTGCTGAAACTAAGCAACGTAGAGGCTTTAACAGCGTCAATGAAGGAGTTGTCTTTAGCCATACTCACTGATGCCCCTTTACAGGTGGTACAGGAAAAGGCAAAGGCGGTAATGGAAATGATTAACAATGCAGTCGTTTATGTAAAGAACTGCTCTGATTGGGAGAGTGCCAGAGGAGTGTCTGTGTATTTCCCTATGGCTGGCTCAGTGATAACTATTCCTCCTGAACTCCAGTATTTTTATAAAAGCCAAATAGTGAGCTTTGCGGGGGAGGCATTGTGGCACGACGTTCTCACTACTTGTTACCTCATGAACCCTCCATTAAACATACCTATGATTTTGCACGTGAGAAACGACATGAAAACCTTTAATGACGACAAGGTTGACCTCTATGACCTTTGCAACCGTATCGTGAACTACTCCACCCTCTTGCCATAGGGTTACCTCTAT
>VGNY01000282.1 GCA_016865895.1 Chloroflexota bacterium
CTGAAGATTGGTTGGCAGACCCAGCAGAATACGAACATGAAGTAATGGTCTACGTAGACCTCATTAAGCGCACTGCGGCAGAGCCACCAGCCACGTTGCTGCATTTAGGAAGTGGCGCAGGCGGCTATGACGTGATCTTCAAACGTCACTTTATCGTAACCGGTGTTGATCTCAGTCTGGGTATGCTGAACAAAGCGCGCATTGTACATCCTGACATTGAATACATTGAAGGTGATATGCGGACACTGCGATTGAACCGGCAGTTCGATGCTGTGGCCATCCCAGACAGCATAGACTACATGGCTTCGAAGGACGATCTTCGGCAAGCCATTCAGACCGCAGTGATGCATCTCAAGACAGGCGGTGTTTTACTCGTAGTGGCAAAAACAAGAGAGACTTTTCAGAACAATAACTTTGCATACTCAGGCGAAAAGGATGCCATACATGTGACTTTGTTTGAGAGCAATTATATCAACCCATTTCGCCCCAATACCTACGAGGCCACATTCGTATATCTAGTTCGGCAGCAGGGAAAGTTGACCATTCATACAGATCATCACGTGCTCGGCCTTTTCTCCCAGGCAGTGTGGGATGAAGTGTTTAAGAATGCTCGAATAACGATGAAGAAAACAAACTTAGATGGGATCTATGACTCATATCTTCTAAAGGGCGGAAAGTATCCACTTACAGTATTCATGGGGCAAAAGGCATGAGAGGGAAAGCCACTCGGTTACAGGCTGATGGATGGCTAACAAAGGGTTGGAGCCGAGGTTGCGAGGTTGCGCTGCTGCGCTCCACAACGTAACTGAACCCGACAGTTAGGATCTGAATCAAAGGAGACAATATGAAACGATGGTATGAAGAGTTGTTTGAAAACTACGGAATGAAATATGATAATGAAACTTTCGTACAGGGAACCATCGGAGAATGCGATTTTATTGAAAAAGAGATCGAATATAACAAAGCTACACGAATTCTCGACATAGGGTGCGGCACTGGAAGACATTCCATTGAATTAGCCAAGAGGGGATATACTGTTGTCGGAATTGATTTATCAGATTCGCTTTTAAAACGGGCCAAAGAAAAAGCATCTGAACAGAAGCTGCAAGTCATTTTTCAAAAACATGACGCGAGAAACCTTCCTTTTCTGCATGAATTTAATTTGGTCATCATGATATGCGAAGGCGCATTCCCGTTGATGGAAACGGATG
>VGNY01000283.1 GCA_016865895.1 Chloroflexota bacterium
CTCTAGTATGCGAAAATTATACATAGCGGTGTGAAAAAAATCAAGATAAAAATGCAAAAGTTCAGAAACATATTGGACTCCTTAGGGGGTGATAGAAAGGGGTCCAAGTGAAACAGATATATGTGGCAAGTTACTACAGAAGCGGATATTATCGCTTCATGCAGTTTATTAACGACATTCTTAATCACACCAAACGTAGGAGTATTGAGCAAAGGGTAAAGATTATCGAATTCTGCGATGAGTTCGGTTTTGAGGCTACAAGAAAGGCATTCGGGAAGAGTCGTTCTACGATTTTTCTTTGGAAGCAGAAGCTCAGGGCATCGGGCGGTAAGCTTACCGCCTTAGCCCCTGGGGATAAGACTCCTCTCCACAAACGCAAAAGAGTCATACACCCCTTCATTGAGCGTTTTATTATTGAGTACAGGGCTAATCATCCGGGAGCAGATAAGACCACCATCACGCCGGCTCTGAAAGCAGAGTGTATTTGTCATGGGGTAAAGTCGATATCGGAGTCCACCGTAGGAAGAATCATCCGTGATCTTAAAGAGGCTGGCAGAATCCCCGGGAGGGCTAGGGTCGGTATAAACGCCCGCACCGGCAAACTAATAATCAGAGAGGCCCGTCCGGCAGGAAGGAAGACTAGACGAAAGGGTTTCTACCCCACAAAGCCAGGCGACCTCGTGGAAATAGACACTATCGATATCTTCGTGGACGGTCTCAAGCGCTACCTGCTTACCGCTATCGACCTGCCTACCAGATTCGCCTTTTCCTACATCTACAAGTCCAACTCCTCGGCATGCGCCACGGACTTTCTTGATAAGCTTTCTCATGTCGCCCCGTTCAAGATAATGAGAATTCAAACTGACAACGGACACGAGTTTGAGAAGCACTTTGCACGGGCTTGTCTGAAAGAGAAGCTGGTGCATTACTTCAATTATCCCCGCCATCCTCAGTCTAATGCCCATCTGGAGCGTTTCAACCGTACCATTCAGGAGCAGTTTGCATACTGGCACACCGATTTACTGGACGAGCCCGATGACTTTAACCGAAAGCTCATGAACTACCTCATCTGGTACAATACCGAAAGACCACACCGCAGTATTGGAAAGCTTCCACCACTGCGCTATTATTTAGACAATTTCGTCTCACCTCAAAAATCCAATATGTTATGGACGCTTACACCCGCTTGACTTTTTATCACAA
>VGNY01000284.1 GCA_016865895.1 Chloroflexota bacterium
TAAGTAATTATGAATTTGATTCTTTACATTTTTCATAATCTGTGGTATCCTTCTAAAAAAACAGGAGGATACCAATGATTTTTGCTGTCATAAACTCTCCTAAACAGCAAGAGGAGTTGAAACAGGCGATTTCAGACGCCAAAGAGGTAAAATGGTATAAACGTCTAAAAATTATCCACCTTTCTAGCAGTGGTAAAAGTGTTCCCCAACTGTCAGTTGAGTTTGACCTCTGTCCACTGACCATCCGTCATTACATCCATCAATATACCAAAGGTGGCTTAGAATCTCTTTCTCCTTCATCTGGTACAGGTGGTTTCCAAAAGCTCTATCTTAGCAAAGAAGACTGGGAGGAAGTGCTGCATCAAAGCCCCAGTCAGTTCGAGAAGCTCAATACTGCTGGTCGGAATTGGACTCAAAAGTTGCTGGTGTCTTATTGCCAGGAATATCTTTCAGTCTCAGTCACTCAGACAACTATCTGTAAATGTTTAGCCAAACTGGGCATAAAATGGCACCGTGGTAAGCTGACGGTGACATCCCCCGACCCCTTATACCGCGTCAAGCGAGCCAGAGTGAATGAGCTTAAAGAAAAAGCGAAACAGGGCACTTTAAGCAGTCATGACGCCGAAAAGGCCAACCTTTTGTCGGAAAAAAAAACGCCCGCTTAGTCTTCATGGACTCGACTGACTTACATCTGTGCCCTGATGTGGGAAATGGGTATTCAGTACAAGGAATTCAGATAATCACTGCTTCGCCTGGATTGGAGAAGCCCTGGGTCGCTTTGTTTGGTAGTCTGGAATATCCCACGGGAGAAGGTGTTTATACCATACATGAGCGCAAGCGTCATGATGAAGTCGCAAATCACCTCCAATTTCTCATAGAAACCGATGCGCAAGCTTTCTGGTTTGTGGTGTTGGATAACGCGTCCCAGCATACTACGGAAAAGCTCTCTGACTTACTTTGGTCTAACAAAGACAGACTTGAGCTGGTTTTTTTGCCAACATATAGTCCTCATTTAAACTTGATTGAGAAGTTATGGCGTCTGCTCAGAGGACAGATGACAAGGAATCACTTTTACTACCATCTCAAAGCCCTCTGCGAAGCGGTAGTACAATGGTTAGAGAAATTACCCTTGGCGCAATTTTGCTCTTTAATGGGGATAGACGATTCCCAACTTGATTTTGTATAAAACCAAATTCATAGT
>VGNY01000285.1 GCA_016865895.1 Chloroflexota bacterium
AAGTCAGGAGGTTACCAGCAGAGTTTTTATCACTGGCATGTCTGCCAATGCAGCTAAAGAAATCATCGGTGTCATGTATCGCATTTTTACTCCGCTCATGCCATGGAAGTACTTCGGCAACAGTCCCAATAAGCATGATCCAGCACAATGTTGGGGTTACAGGTATTTCAACGTCTATCCCACAACCCACACTGACCTTACCATGGGTTTCAAATACCTTCACGTCCCATGGCCTCTCGGGAATACCGATAGCCAGAAACTCTTTGCCTGGGTTCACACCTCGTACCTGTGCAACCAATTTCCCGCCTTCTATACTCCACTCCCCCGATGCAACATAAGGTAGCAATGCGAGTTCTATCGGCTGACTAACAGCAAGCCAGGCACTGGCTTGTATCTTGGCCCACTTTGCAGTTTGAGGGATATCCACATCATGAGCTCGAACTGTTTTCTTGCCATCGGAACCCATCCTTATTGGATAGGCATGACTTCCTGCTTCTGTCGCAACCTTGAACGCAACTCGAGCGTACGGCCAGCTTGTAATCTCAATACCTTGGCTTTCAAAATGCCTCATATCATTTTTGTTTATTGCCTCGTCTGACTGTAGTAGCTGCAAACTCACGTCCATGCTGATATCAGCAATTCGGGGCAATTCAGACGTGAGACTGAAGAAGCTTGGTTCGCTCAGGCCCCTGATGACATAAAAACCGTCGCCCAGCGGGGGAAATTCCAATATCGCTGGGTCCGTGTGATTTCCTCCATCTAAGGAAACCGAAGCAACTATGAATTCGTGCCCACTGGTATCTCTGTTGTAGACGTGTAGCGCGACGCTACTCTCCGATATGTTCTGCACTGCTAACATGGGGCTATGGCCTGTGATATAGGTAAAGTATTTTCCTTGAGTAATTGGTAGGCCACCGCAGAACGTGAGTTCCGGTTGGAGAAGCTCTCTGTAATCTGGTAGTGTGATGAGCGCTGCAGATTTGTTAATCTCTTCTTCCATCTCGTTGAGCACCTGCAAAGTCTCGTCTTTTCCAAATTCCTTTATTAGGTCACGGCCCACTGCCGAAAGTATTGTCACATCAATACCTGCAACTGAACCTGCATCCTCAGTTTCAATATCTTCAAACAACTTTTCTATCCAGCTCGGGATGTTTGTTGCACTGGCAAAAAGCCATCTTTGAAACTGAAAGTCAAGAAAAA
>VGNY01000286.1 GCA_016865895.1 Chloroflexota bacterium
CCAATGGTTCTTTGAATAAGTAAGTAGCCAAAAGTTTTGGGTAGTTTTTTGATAACTATATGATGTATAATGGAGACCTATAAGAAAAATACTGAGGAAACATTCCAGGAGGGTCTCCATGATCTATGTCCGTTCTCTGTCCGACAAAGAGAAAAAAGAATTGAAGCAAATGACTCGAAAGCAAATTGGTTTTGTGGCAGAAAGAGCACGAATGATTCTGCTATCCGACCAAAAGCAAACTATACAAGAGATTGCTGCCATATTCGGCTGTTCTGATAAGACTGTGCGAAACTGGATAAGTCGCTTTGAGGCTGAAGGATGCGACGGTTTACTGGATAAGCCACGTCTTGGACGGCCATCCAAGGTGGATGAAAAGGTGAAAACCCAGATTGAGGAAGACATGAAGAAGCTTCCCAGCGATGTTGGTTACATTGCTGCTTTCTGGACAGTGACATTGCTGTGCATCCACTTGTGCAAGACAATGGGGACCAAAGTAAGCAGCAGCACTGTGCGTCGTTGCCTTCACACATTGAGATATGCCTTTAATCGTCCACGAATTTCTACCAATCCCAATGATCCAGAAGCTGGTGTAAAGGTGCATCATATAGCACAGACTATGATAAATGCCCCCAAGAATGCAGTCTTCCTCTGTGAGGATGAGAGCACATTTCGTCTTCTTCCTGCCATTCGCTCTATATGGATGAAAGTAGGTCAGCAGTTGCGAGTTGTTGTTCCAAGTGGCTGGAATAAATGCTTCCGCATCTTTGGTGCACTGAATATCCGCACAGGAGAATGGCATTATTCCATATTCGACAAAGCTTGCAGCAGTCAGTTCATCTCCTTTCTTGGTGATCTGCTGAATGCTTATCCTGGCTGCCCCATCTATGTAATTCTGGACAATAGCAGTATTCATCATTCTCAGGAAACGCAGAACTGGTTGTCTTTGCATCCCCGCATTCAGTTGTTACCACTTCCCAAACGAAGCCCACAGATGAATCCGGTAGAAAAGATATGGTGGAAGTGTAAGGGTGTTGTGGCATCTAGTCGTTATCTAAGTATGGAGCGTCTCAAACAGGCGTGTCATGATTTCTTCGCGTCTAAATCGCCAGATGAGTTACTCCGTCTGACCTCATTGGTGGCATAGAAAATGCCCAAAATTTTTGCACACTTACTTATATGAACAGGAA
>VGNY01000287.1 GCA_016865895.1 Chloroflexota bacterium
CTCGTCTTCGGCGGTGAACTTTATATCTTTCTGGGTGGTCTCCTTGATGTTGTCCAGGTCTGTCATCAGGCTAAAAAGCCCGACAGCTGAATTGACGAATAGGTCCTTGATATCGGCACCGTAGGCGGTGATGCCGATATCTGCGGTGTGGTCGAGGACTATAAATCCCTTTTCCATTGCTGACACGATATGGGAGACTGTTTCATTATATCACGTGGGAAGCGAAGCTAAGAAATGCAAATTCAGCTTGACTCGGAACGTTGGCGGATGTTACCATGAGCGGACTTGGGCCGCTAGCTCAACTGGCAGAGCAGCTGACTCTTAATCAGCCGGTTACAGGTTCGAGTCCTGTGCGGCTCATATTCGGCCTCACCCGAATCTCGCTACTCTGCTCCTCAATTTTACATGCACTGCGCGATGGCTTGTTCAGCCAGTTTCAGCCCTTATGCGGTGACTAACTTTTCTTGCTGTTCTACGTTTAACTATCATGGGGAGTGCTGAAAAAGTCGTGACTGTTTTTGCGAACACTTCTACTGAAGGGCGAAGAAATATTACACGTCATCCTGAGCGCAGCGAGGAATCCCAGTGGCTCTCTTTTATCCAAGAGATTCTTCGGTCGTTACACTCCCTCAAGAATGACACCGTTTTTGGCAATATCTATATAAATGAATCCTTGTAGAGCAGGAGGGAGATAATGATGGGGCGCAATAAGTTGGTCATACTACTTAGCTTCCTGGTAATCTTTGTGGGGTGTGCGCGGGAAGTGCCTGTATCTCAGGTGCCATTCTCCACAGGCCAGGTGGTGGTCCGGCAGTCTGGCGGAGTCGGTCTCCTCATTGCCGAATGCCAGGATAAACAATACATTATCAGTACGGCTGATTACATTATTGACGGCGTAGTAGAGCGGGTTGAAAGCAAATGGAATGAAGATAAATCCGCCATTTCTACTTATACCAGCCTGTCAATCGAGAAGTATGTGAAAGGGACACCCTTCGCTGTGGAAGAGCTTGAAATCGTGACTCCTGGGGGCACAGTCGGCAATATCACTCAAGTGGTAGAGGACCAGCCTATCTTTCATGAAGGGAAAAGGGTTCGCATATACTTTCAGGAGATTGACGGCGAATTTCGGATTGTCTGCGGCCGATTTGGTGTGGAGGAGCCAGGGCTACTAACCCC
>VGNY01000288.1 GCA_016865895.1 Chloroflexota bacterium
CTGTAAAATTATGATTACTATATAAAACGTCATAATATATTGCGCATATTTCATTAATAATATATAATGGGAGCAAAGCTGTAGGAGGTTGCTCCCATGAAAAGGATAACCATTCCTGATGCAGAAATTTTTATTGCAGCGATTCAAGACGAATTATCACGAACGAAGGAGGGAAGATATTTTCATCGGCTTGCTGTTATCTTGCATGTATTACGTGGAGCTAGTGCCTACGAGGCATCACGTGCTTTTGGATTCTCCTCCAGAACTATCGAATACTGGGTTAACAGACTGGTTTCAAATGGGCTTAACGGACTTTGGGACGGTAAGCACCCTGGTCGACCCAGCCGTCTTTCAGCATTTCAAAAGCAAAAATTACGAAAGGAATTACGGCGCTCTCCCAGAGATATGGGGTATGACCAAAACATGTGGGATGGCGTGTTATTGTCACACCACCTGGAAAAGGACTACTCTATATCACTTAGTGTGCGACAATGCCAAAGACTATTCCACCAGATGGGATTTAGTCTCCAGAGACCTCGCCGTCAGGCGAGCGAAGCCGATCCTGCTCTGCGGGAGGCCTTTAAAAAAACTTCTACGAGTGGATGAAAGACCCCGATATTCATCTCTGGTGCGAGGACGAAGTCCATTTTCAGAGACACAGCAGCCTGATAAGGATGTGGGCCCCAAAAGGACAGCAGCCTCGCGTACTCTCGCCTTCAGTCCGTCACAAAGTGGGATTCTTCGGGGCGCTCAATCTGAAAACAGGCAGTCTCCTTACAAAAGAAGCTCCTACTTTCAATTCCGAGACCTTTGGCAATTTTATCCGTTATCTCCTCGAATCTACACAAGAAAAAATATACCTTATCTTGGACAATGCCAGGTGGCACAGAGCAAAAGATTTGAAAGACTTATTCGAGTCCAACCAAGATCGACTGATACGAATCTTCCTGCCTCCATATTCACCAGAACTCAATCCGGTGGAGCGGGTCTGGCGAATCACTCGCCGACAGGTGACTCACAACCGTTATTTCCCGTCCAGCGAAGAATTAAGAATCGCTTTAGTATCTCAATTTACGAGATGGGAGCAGCCTAATGGCACTCTTAAGGTATTATGCGCAAATATTTAAGACGTTACATATAGAAGGATCGATCCGTATCTCCTCAG
>VGNY01000289.1 GCA_016865895.1 Chloroflexota bacterium
GCGGCGGAGGGTGAGTCCTTACCGCGAGGGAGTTGAACCCTCTGGGCATCACAAAAGGTTTCGGCTCACGAACTATCCATGAACGTCCTCCTTTCCAAGCTTATCCTGTCGCACATTGGCTTTGTTTCGCACAAAACGTCCCCCGCGAGCCATCCCCCAGATGCCCCAACCCGCCTATGTTCGGTTTTGGCTCACGCGCTCGTAGTGACGCCGTCAGGCGTTCTCATAGCATGGGCGTCTCGCCCATGAGTGGGTCGGGGCTCCCCAACGCGAGATTCTGCGTTGGGGACCCCTTCCCAAACGCGATTCATCGCGTTTGGGGTCCCAGTATCACGCGCATCTTGCCCGTTTCGGCAGGGCCGGAATGGCCTTGGACCCATGCCATCGTCAGCCGACCGCCGTGCCAATTGGCTTTGTTTTTCCCGGGTGCAGAGCAGGCATCTTCTTTCCTAAATCATTTACCGAACGGCAGTTATCCTTCGCTTGCGTCGTCCCGAAATTGGCTTTGTTTGGCGCGATGGACCTTGGGCCATAGGCATTTCGTGGGTAGTCGGTGCGGCACACCGTCGCCGCTGGGAACTTCCGGCCCTCGGGTCCTCCAGCTTGACACTTGCCGCTTCAAGCTTGAACCTCCCTTCCCCAAAATTGGCTTTGTTTTTCCGAGGCCGATCGAAGGTGCGATTCACCATAACTCCTTTCCTGCAAAGACGTTACCCATCCAAACGCTGGGGCCGAAATTGGCTTTGTTTCGCACAAAACGTCCCCCGCGAGCCATCCCCCAGATACCCCAAAGTGCCCAGATGTGTCTTTGTTTGGCACGGCCTGGGAACGCCGCTCTCCCGAGCGGCTCTCCGGTAGGGGGCCAAGTGGGAGGGGACCTCAAACGCGACAACTCGCGTTTGGGAATCCCAGATTGGCGTTCCCGACCAATTGGCTTTGCTTCGACTACCGGCTACCGACAACCGCCTTTTGGCTTCGTTCCAACAACCGGCCCCGGCGACGCTGGATCGAATCGGGCCCGAAAATGACAAGCATACCCCTGGGTATTCCGGGGTATCGCGGGCGTCTCGAAGCCCACGGGCGAACGGCGGTTTGCGACCGGCCGGGACTTGCTGCCGTCCCGGCCCGGCTGGGCGCCTTCGCGGCCCCGAAAGC
>VGNY01000290.1 GCA_016865895.1 Chloroflexota bacterium
AGCCCGCTCAGGATTGCGTCTTAGCACATAACGGACACCTGTATTCATATCGGTAATTGAAGTAATGATTTCGTCAAAAAGCGATAGTTGAATTTGGCCTGCAGCAAGCATGGCGCGGATTTCCGATTTACTGATGGCAGTAATATAATTGAATTGGACCGCGGACAACTCTTTTATTTGGGGACCACGCAACATACCTTTGTCGCCTACTAAGGTGATGCGTTCTACTCCGAATTGGTTGGCCAGGATGCTTATTTGTTCAGGGACAGTAGTAGTGTCGGCGGTATTTCCTTGAAACACCCGTACAGCTACAGGGGTGCCGTCAATATCGGTAAGCAGACCGATGACTATTTGCTTTTTACCCTGTTTTTTATCACGATTGTAGCCATAATCGGCTAATTCATTAGAACTCCCCTCCAAATAAGATGAAGTTACATCGTAGAGGAAAAGTTGCGGCGGCGCTTTTTGGGCATAACGATGGCGGAAAAGTTGTTGTTCAATATTTTCCTGTTGCTCTGCCAACCAAGAAAGGGCGCGGTAGAAGCTGTTTTCATCAAAGGAATCTGGGTCCAGGCCGAATATTTCTTTTAATGCATGAGTCTTGGCCCAACGGGCAGTGGCCAACTTGGAACCGGGTTCAATCAATCTAGCGGCAATCATTAATAAAACAAAGGGAGTATGACGATTTTTGCCTAAGGCATTGGAGATACCGAGCCGGTCGCACAAGGTTTTGGCCACCCACAAGGCACCGAAGGAGGGACCTTGCTCCAGGGCGGCGGGTATCTTTAAGAAGGCCAGGCCGTCCAACTCACCCTTCAGGGCTCGCCGCAAGATATCAATGCGCTCGGGAGGTAAATGGGACAGGTTGGCCAGTGTCACCTTGACCACCTTTTTTCCCTGGCGTCGCGCCTCCCGTAGCAAGACGGCCGGTGGTGAGTTGCGATTGGGAACGACATCGATATACATGGGCTATTAATTAGCATATTAATCAGCAATTGTCAAGATATAATATAATTTACATGGGTACACTATTTTTCGCCAAAATACCATTTAATATTATATAATCAATAGGTTATTCTGTTTTTTCTTGAAAATAATGTGGAACTTCCGTTGTATTCTTGCGGATAGACGAGAGGCGGCAGCAA
>VGNY01000291.1 GCA_016865895.1 Chloroflexota bacterium
TTGGATGGGCGGCAGACAACTTGACCTTCTTGAGATTGCCCGATATTGGTATGACATTGAAACTTTGTAGCCTAGCTTATAGTCGAAATACCGAAATTTTTAAGGGAGGTAAGCAGAGATGCCAGAGGTAAAGGTGAAAAAAGGCCAGGAGTTGAACGGCCTGGGGACAATGCTCAAGGAGATAATGGACACAAACCTCAAGGACCCCAAGAAGTACAAGAGCATCGAGAAGTTGAAAGGTAGCATGGTGGTAAAGGAATCCACCAGCGGGGTCGCCATAACCCTCCACCTCAGAGAGGGAGAGTTGGAGCTGCAAAACGACGCCGTAGAAAAACCCACGGCCTTCATGGAAGCCGGATTTGAAAATCTGGCCTATATCAGCTCCGGGCAGCTCAGCCCCATAATGGCCATGCTCACCGGCAAATTGAAAGCCGGCGGCAATCCCCTGTTGCTGCTCAAAGTAGCCAATATCACCGTGCTTAAATAGAGGACACAGAGAGGCAGAAGCTTTAGCCAGCTTGTTGCTCCAGAAAGGAGGTGCCAACAGTCATCATCGAGCACATTCAATTTGTCTCGCAAGATGCTATAATAGTTAGCATGCCCGAAAATCAAAGGAGGAGGTTTAACAAATGGCTATTTTATTCGGAAGTCAGGAATGGGCAGACGCTATGAAAGACGCGATTGCCAAGAGCCAGCCTTATAAAGAAGCGGCTAAGAACTGGGAAGGGGATATGTATATCATCGTAGAGCCTGATGCAGCGTATAAACACACCAACATAATGTACGTTGACCTGTGGCATGGCGAATGCCGCGAGGCTCTCGCAATCAAGAACGAAAGCGCCAAGACTCCCAAATACCGCATATTTGGCCCATTCACCGCAATGAAGGCAATACTAGACAAGAAAGTTGACCCTGTCCAGTCCATGATGACCGGTAAAATCAAGGTCAAGGGAGACATGGCACAGATTATGAGGATGCCCCGCGCCGCCGTGGAGCTGGTCAACTGCATGACCGTGTTTGAGACCGTCTTCCCTGACTAATATCTAAACAGAATACTTGATGGAGTTGCGCCAGTTTCTAGCGCAACTCAGCTCATTTTCGAAATCTGACGAGGAGGTAGTCATGTGGTATTTT
>VGNY01000292.1 GCA_016865895.1 Chloroflexota bacterium
GTGGCCCACCATCCAACTTAGGTAATATTATTACCTTTCTGCGCATCCTACATTGACAATGGGTTTATTTACATAGCATAGCTCTGCAGGTATAATTTATGCGGAAGAGGAACAGGCAGTGGAGAATATAGGATTTTGCACCAATCCTGACGGTGCCCGCATCGCGTATTCAGTCATTGGCAACGGACCACCAATGGTTATGCCTCCGGGTTATTTTGCGGTAATAAATCCTTATAAGACAGTGCCAGAAATTCGCAATTTTTTCGATAGCTTTGCGCGTTATCATACAGTCGTGATGTACGACATGCATGGAGCAGGATTATCCGACCGCAAGCGTACTTACTTTTCGCTAGAGTCAGAGCTCTCAGACTTGGAAGCAGTCGTAAACTACCTTAAACTGGATAAAGTTATATTAAATGGCTCATTAATAGCCGGACCTGTGTCCATTGCCTACGCTGCCAAGTTCCCCGATCGTGTTACTCAACTTATCCTTTACGGCACTTACGCACATTACGGAAAATATCTATCAGAGGAATTCAAAGCCTCCATAATATCATTGATACGTCAACGTAAAAATTGGATTGGTGAACGAACAATTGCGAGCCTTACTAACCCAAGGGCAAACGTCAATGAGCTCGAGTTATTTGTGGGCATACAACAGGAAAATACTACACCTGAATTCCATGCTCGGTGGCTTGAAATGTTCTTTACGCTTGATGCTACCCAGCTTTGTCCATTGGTTAAGAGCCCAACACTCGTTATTCATCGCAAGGGAGATAGGGTAATTGTATTCAAGGCTGGCCTTGAACTGGCTTCTCTGATACCGAATGCGCGCTTTGTCCCGCTGGAAGGTGAAACTCATTACCCTTTCCTCGGAGATGCAGAAACCGTACTAAGAATTTCATTGCAATTTCTGGGCGATCCCGTTGACGATAAACAGACATCAAGCGCCGCACAGCTGTTGACAAATAAATTGTGCCACGACGTATTTATCAGCTTTGCTTATCCTGATAAGGATGCCGCTGCCAAAATTTATGCCTACTTAAAGAGCAACAACATCAGTCCCTTCTGGTGTGAGGATTTGGCAGCTGGTCAAGATTACCCCAAATTACTTGGAGAGGCTATCAGGGC
>VGNY01000293.1 GCA_016865895.1 Chloroflexota bacterium
TAGCTTACACAAGTTGTTTGCTAGCCAGAACCTTTTTGTGTTAAATTAGAGAGCGCTTCGGTGGGGCTGTAGCTCAATTGGGAGAGCGTTTGACTGGCAGTCAAAAGGTAGTGGGTTCGAATCCCATCAGCTCCACCAAAATCAATTCTACACGTAGTACCAAATCCGCTTACCTTTCGACTAGTCCAAATTCTTACACGCAATTAGCTATCCCATTAAACCGTTTGATTGAAGGATTTCTTTTATCTTGCACTATGGACAAGGTACAACACTGTCATTGAGGTGGCCCCAATCATTAGGACAGGGTAAGGGCTAGATTAAGAGAGAGTCCTGCTGTCCTCTGGGTGCCTGATGTTAAGGATTCCAGCATATCTGCTTTAGCTATTACAACAAAGCTCGATGTGAATACCTCCGCCGGTGTCCAATAACCCAAGGCTTGATGGGGATGCTCGGTGCTTGGCGCCGAACTCAGGGAAGTGGAGCCGCTCAGGGTTGGCGTGGCAGGCTATTGGAAAAGCGATAGTATAGATCCAACAAGGATGAGCGCAATACCAGTAATTGGCACAAAGAGGGGAGCTTTGGCGCCGGTTTTTCCTCTTTCAAATAACATGAGATAAAGCCAAATTCCCCACCCGATGAGACTGACTAGAGGGATTGCGAAGTATGACCACATATCGCCCGACAGGAAAGCGAAAAAGGTCATTGCCAGTATAGCCAGGCCCAGAGCGATGATAGCCCCACCGATTCCTTTCATGAAAGCAAGAATAAGTGTTTGCAGCTTGAGATCCAGCTCTTCCCATTTCTTTCCCAATACCCATTCATGGTACGCAAAAAATCGTGGCTTCAGTAAATACATGAAGCCGACATAGAGCGCGAAAACTATCGTTACTAGATAACAAACGAATGCCGCCAGGGTAAATCCGTCCATGAAACCCTCCTGCAAAGGCAATAATCTAACGAAAATTTGATGTCCCTAAGTATAGCATTTCTACGTTCTAATTTGCCGCAGTGCATCAAATACTCAAAGTGCGTCAAAATTAGACTGGGACACTCGCTCTTGTAAAAATGGAAAGATATTGCAAGCTACTTGCAGATTGTCAGCTTCACATAAATGAGACT
>VGNY01000294.1 GCA_016865895.1 Chloroflexota bacterium
CAGGTCTGAAATCACCTGAAGCATCATGGCGTTGGAAAACAGCCCATAACCGGCCCCGACCACTTGAAGCGAGTCATTCTTTCCCATCTCAGGAAGCTACAGAAATTGCCTTCTCTCGTACGCTCTTTCTTCGAGATGCCAGAGACTATTTATGCTGCGATTCAATGAGACCATTCTATTATGAGACTATTAGTAACTCACATTCGTTTTCATGACCTCAGACATACACATGCTACGCTAATGCTGAAGGTTGGAATCCACCCTAAGATAGTCCAAGAGCGATTGGGACACGGGAGCATAACTGTAACTATGAATATCTATTCCCATGTAGTTAGCGGCTTACAGGAGTTGGCAGCACAGCATTTTGAGAGGATTTTCGATGAAGAGGCACTCAAAATATTGACCAATGTTGGGATGCCAGATGAACTCGAATGTCGGCAACGCTGAAGAGTCTGATTCTGAGCCGCAGAGGACTCGAACCTCTAACCGGCTGATTAAGAGGAAACTGGGAGACAAGCTACTAATCGCTTGCTAGGCCAACCGCTTGCCTCCTTTCCACAGAAATTGTAATCGAGTCCACAGCGGGTGTCAAGTAGCTGGTGCGAAAACTCCCTCGCTGTTGGAGAGCATCCCCTCTTAAGTAAAAAAGCCGCCCTGTTTTCAAAATCCGACTTTTTTGAAATACTGCTCCACCATTTTGCGTCCTGGTGAACCGCAAGCTTTAGATTGCACGCTGCTTACAATGCAGCCTCGGAAGGTTGGTCGTTAGGGAGACCGTCTGAATTTTTGTCTAATAGAGTAGAGAGGAGGCGATAAGTGGAATGTATATG
This sequence comes from Chloroflexota bacterium, assembly GCA_016865895.1. Taxonomy (GTDB): domain Bacteria; phylum Chloroflexota; class Dehalococcoidia; order GIF9; family UBA5629; genus VGNY01. The sequence continues at coordinate 831 of VGNY01000294.1, forward strand.
TTCCACATATTTAATCAAAGGACATTTTATGAAACAATGAAGCTGAAACAAAGCTATCGTAAGGCTAACAGTTTTAGCACCTTAATAACCGAATAGTCCAAACAGGCAAAGCCAGAGCCAGACGCTTGCCTTTGGAATATAAGGAAAGGAAGGTAAGTTATGGCATATCGTAAAAAGACACTACGAAGGCTAACACCTGAAGCTAGAAAGCTAGCCAAGCTCATAGGCGAATTAGAGAGCGTCTCCAGAAGGCTTAAAAGCCTTGTG
>VGNY01000295.1 GCA_016865895.1 Chloroflexota bacterium
TACCGATGCTTTGCTGAGATGAATGTTGAACTGACGTCAGATCAATTCAGCTACCATGAGACTCGTCCACAGCGCAAAGGGAAACTTCAGTTGTCGTGGATCTTTCATCGTCACAGTTTCATAAATCCATTCCATTATCTTGGCTGTCAGCTTGGGTGGGCGACCACCACGCTTGCGAGCATCCAGGGCGTCCCATCCCCCTCGGCGATAAAGAGCAAGCCAGCCGAACAGGGTCGACCTCTGCACTCCAAGCACCTTCGCCACCAGTGTTGCCGGTTGTCCGTCCTGGACTGCGGATACTCCTCGTTTCCGCAGTTCCGTGAGTTCACCATGTGTAAGCCGTCGAGCATCATTATTTCTCATACCCCAACAATATCATATTGAGGTGAATATTTCTAGACTATTATAAGACCATTAGTAAATTGAATAAGGGGCTGCCTTAAGCTATAATTCTTGGACACTCAGGAGGCTTCTTTGCTTAAGACTCATAATTGTGGAGAGTTAAGAGAAGAGCACGTTGGGCATGAGGTGACTCTGGCTGGATGGGTTCACCGGCGCCGTGACCACGGTGGCCTGATATTCATTGATTTGAGAGATAGAGCGGGTATAGCTCAGGTGGTCTTTAACCCTGAGACGTCGAAAAAGGCACACAAAACAGCCAACGAGCTACGCAGTGAATATGTGGCTAAAATCACTGGCAAGGTGGCGAAACGTCCCCCAGGCACCGAGAACCTGAAGCTGCCCACCGGCAAAATAGAAGTCATCGCCAGCGATATTCAAATTCTGAATACGGCGAAAACACCGCCGTTCTATATAAATGAGGACGTGGAGGTTGACGAAAACCTGAGCCTTAAGTACCGCTACCTCTATCTCAGGCGTTCCAGAGTGAAGGACAACATGATACTCCGACATCGGGCAGAGAAATTCATGCGCGATTTTCTTGATGCCAAGGGCTTTGTGGAAATCGAGACGCCTATTTTAATCAAGAGCACCCCGGAAGGGGCGCGTGACTATCTCGTGCCCAGCCGCATACATCCAGGCAAATTCTACGCGCTGCCTCAGTCCCCACAGCAGCTCAAGCAGCTACTGATGGT
>VGNY01000296.1 GCA_016865895.1 Chloroflexota bacterium
GGGCACGTCCGTCCCTAAGATAGCTCAGCCAAAGTTGCCTTCTGAATCTCAAGCAGCTGTTTGATACCCTTCTCAGCAAGGGCAAGCAAGATGCCAACAGTTTCCTTAGAAAAAGGCTTGCCTTCGGCTGTGCCTTGAATCTCCACAAATTCGCCTTTATCAGTCATGACCGCATTGAAATCTACTGCAGCCCGAAAGTCTTCCTCATAGCAGAGGTCGAGAAGCATTTCCCTATCCACAATGCCAACGCTGGTAGCAGCCACAGCGCCCTTCAAGGGAATCAATGGCAACATGCCCTGCTTTTTCAAATTATGGAATGCTTGAACTAGAGCTACATATCCGCCAGTTATAGCCGCAGTCCGAGTGCCGCCGTCAGCCTGCAATACGTCACAGTCCACAGTAAAGGTCCTTTCACCCAGCGCCGCAAGGTCTATAACAGCTCTCAAGCTACGGCCTATAAGACGTTGGATTTCTTGATTTCTACCTGCTGTCCTCTCGGGAGAGATGCCGCGGGGTGTACGAGTGAGCGTAGAACGAGGCAGCATGGCATACTCAGCAGTAACCCAGCCGGTGCCTTCACCTTTAAGAAAGCCAGGAACTCTGTCCTCCACGCTCACAGCACAGAGCACTCTGGTACGCCCCAGCTCTATTAGCGCCGAGCCTTCAGCAAATGCCTGATAGCCTAAACTGATATGCACCGGGCGAAGCTCATCATTAACACGGCCGTCTACCCTTTTCATTAACACCCTCACCTTGCTCTGTTGCCACAGTATAACATTCATTTCATTGGCATAACAACGCCCAAACCATCTGGATTGACCCCACCTTACAACCAATGCTACTATGTCAAACGACGCCATTGAATGAATTGAATCTTTGGGCACTGGGTGGCACAGGACTGGCCGCCGGTTTCCTTGGCTCAATGCTAGGAGTCGGCGGTGGTCCCATTATTGTACCCGTGCTCACATTAGCCCTCGGTTTGCCTATTCACGTAGCCATCGGCAGCAGCCTAGTAGCCATCGTAGCCAATTCGTGCACCGCCGCTGGCATCTATACTCAAGCCCGACTGACAAATGTAAAATTAGGCCTGC
>VGNY01000297.1 GCA_016865895.1 Chloroflexota bacterium
AGGTGATTGATGCAGCAGTGGCCGAAAAGGCTGAGGTTGCCTTAAAGGGCCTTCCCAATTCCATGGTTTGCGTTCGACTGAAAGCCATTGTCAGCTGTGCCCATTATCCCATCAGTTTGGTCAGTGCTGTTTTTAACACTAACCGAACCACCTTATGGCGATGGACCAAACGGTTTGCTTCCCAAGGCATATCCGGTCTGGCGGATGAATCCAAAGGCCATAAAAGCCGCAAGTTAGGCCCAGAGCAGCAACAACAGGTGGCCGCCTGGCTGGAAGAAAGCCGCAATAGTCAAGGAGAACCCGTATTTTGGACCTTGCCTAAACTGATGCTGGCAATAGAGTCGGAGTTCGGTGTCTCCTTGGGCAAAACCGCCACCTGGGACCTGGTGCGCCACCTGGGCTTTCGGCAGAAGGTGCCACGGCCACACCATGCCAAGGCGAATAAAGCAGCCCAGGAATCTTTTAAAAAAAACCTATGAGGAAGTAAGGGACTTCCTCTCGGCTCCCAATAGTATGGTGTTCTTTTTTGACGAAAGTCGTTTCGGGCTGCAACCCTCCCTAGGGCGCGGTTGGGCCCGGAAAGGGGTTCGGGTTATCGCTCCCGTAAACCCCAGCTATCAGAATTTCTATATCTACTCGGGTGTTGCTCCTTTAACCGGAGAGGCTTTTTCTCTCTTTCTGCCATGGGTCAATACGGAGATGATGAACCTCTACCTGGCAGAGATGTCGGCTGCTTTTCCAGATAAGCAAATCATGTTGATCTGGGATCAAGCCGGCTGGCATAAATCGAAGTCCTTAAAAGTACCTGAAAATATTAGTCTTAAATCTCTGCCGCCTTATTCTCCTCAGCTCAACCCGGTGGAAAAGCTTTGGCAGTGGCTAAAAAAACATGTTTGTCGGAACCGTCTTTTCACCTTCATGGATGACCTTATGGACAGGCTAATGGAGAGTTTGGCAACCTTCACGCCAACCCGTTTAATGGAACTTTGCCACTGCTCTTATTTGTTGCATTAGAAAGCGAACTTGGTATTATTCCCTATTCCTGCCACTACTGCGGCCTCTGCCAGGCGGTGTGCCCCAAGGACCTGCA
>VGNY01000298.1 GCA_016865895.1 Chloroflexota bacterium
TTCCACACGGAACCGTAGGATCACTTTGCCCGACTTTCGTCTCTGCTCGACTTGTTGGTCTCGCAGTCAAGCCCCCTTATACCAATACACTCGATGCACGATTTCCATCCGTGCTGAGGGGACCTTTGGACGCCTCCGTTACCTTTTGGGAGGCAACCGCCCCAGTTAAACTACCCACCTGGCACTGTTCCCACCCGAAGGCAGGTTAGAACCAAAACCAGACAAGAGTGGTATTTCACCGTTGGCTCCACTGAAGCTTACGCCTCAGCTTCACAGCCTCCCACCTATCCTACACATGTCCAGCTCGAGTCCAATACCAGGATATAGTAAAGCTCCCGGGGTCTTTTTGTCCGGTTGTGGGTAACCCGCATCTTCACGGGTATTTCAATTTCGCCGAGTCCCTCGTTGAGACAGCGCCCAAGTCGTTACACCTTTCGTGCGGGTCGGAACTTACCCGACAAGGGATTTCGCTACCTTAGGACCGTTATAGTTACGGCCGCCGTTCACCGGGGCTTCGGTTCAAAGCTTCGGGTAAAAACCCTAACCTCTCTCCTTAACCTTCCGGCACTGGGCAGGTATCAGCCCCTATACCTCAGCTTTCGCTTTGGCAGAGACCTGTGTTTATGTTATACAGTCGCTTGGGCCGGTTTCGTGCCCCCGCCTTTAAGCGGGCCCCCTTCTTCCAAAGTTACGGGGTTAAATTGCCGAGTTCCTTAACGAGGGTTCTCTCGAACACCTTGGGATACTTACCCCCATCTACCTGTGTCGGTTTGCGGTACGGGCATCTAATCATTTAGCAACGAGGCTTTTCTGGACAGCGTGGACTCAGTTGAATCATCTCGGGTTTCCCCTCAATTTTCCCCGCTCCTCAGCTTATCGTTGAAGCGGATTTGCCTACCTCAACATGCCTCAGATTGGGGACGCACCATGTCCATTAGGTACGCTCAACCTATCCTCCTGTGTCCCCCCTTTGCCTTAAAACAAGGATTAGATGGTATGGGAATGTTGACCCATTGTCCATCGCCTATCCCCTTGGGGTTCGGCTTAGGCCCGACTAACCCTACGCGGATTGACCTTGCGTAGGAAACCT
>VGNY01000299.1 GCA_016865895.1 Chloroflexota bacterium
TTAACTTCGCCCCAAGTAAGAAACAGCAAGATGCTATGGTATGCTCTGTGTGCGTGAATAGACCGGCTACAGACCATTACTGGCGATGCAAGATGTTTGAGTGTATGGTTGCGTATAAGGGCAGGAAGTGATGTTCAGCACTATTCTCATAGATCCCCCTTGGGATGTGAAGGCGGGGCCAGCTTCCTTACATAAGAAGCAGCAACGCTCACGGGATTTAGCATATCCTACAATGTCTGTTGAAGAGATCGGTAACTTAGTATTACCTTCCGCTAAAGATAGCCACTTGTATCTATGGACTATCAATAGGTACTTAGAGGATGCTTTTAAGATAGCAAGACAATGGGGCTATAAGCCTAGCACTACTTTAGTATGGGCTAAACCGCCTATTGGTAGAAGTCTAGGCGGCAGTTACGGGATATGCACGGAGTACCTTTTATTCTGTCGCAAGGGTACATTAAAGGCTAAATCAAGAGCATGGCGGAACTGGTGGGAGATTAGTAGGTGTGGAGGGCATAGCAAGAAGCCTGAGTATTTTTATGAGTTGATAGAGTCTATTAGTCCGGGGCCATATCTGGAAGTATTCGCAAGGAATACACGGCTAGGATGGACTTCTATTGGTAATGATTTGACTGGTAATGACATAAGGGTAGATTTGGAGGGATTATGCGGTTAGCATGTATCGGAGCACAGAATACTGGTAAAACGACGTTCATTAAGGAGTTTATCAAACGGTATCCTGACTATAAGACACCTGTTGAGACATACCGTGATATTATCAAAAAGCGTAAGTTGAAGATCAACCGGGAAGGTACGATTGCTAACCAGTGGATTATCTTCGATAGTATAGTTAAGCAATACACAGAAGAGCAACCTGAGAATGTTATTTTCGATAGGAGTCCGCTAGACGCATTTATCTATACCGTCTATATCGCTGGTAATGATGAGGGACTGCATGACATGTACGAACAAGCCGTTGCGTGCATGAAAACCTTAGATTGCATCTTGTGGTTCCCTGCTAAGGGTAATGATTTTCCTATCAAGAAGGATGGACTGCGGGATACAGACCCCGAATACCGGATTAAGATA
>VGNY01000300.1 GCA_016865895.1 Chloroflexota bacterium
GTCATAGAAGACCTCATTTGTTTTCCAGCCTGCTATTGTTGTCATGTTGCGGATGGTGATACCTCGGCTTTTCAGGTCTACAATCATTAGAGAAATACCTCGGTGGCGCTTGGGAGTAGTCGGGTCGGTTCTTGCTCCCAGCCAGTGGTAATCAGCAAAGTGAGCAAGGGTATTGAACATCTTCTGTCCGTTCAGTAGCAAATAATCACCTTTGTCTTCGGCCTCTACTTCGCCCCTGGCTACGGCTCTTGTTTCTGTCAGTTCCTCAGCTCGCAGCTCCAGTGCCGCCAAATCAGATCCTGCCTGAGGCTCGGTATAGCCCAGTGCCATCTCTATCTCGCCTCGAGCAATACGGGGTAGGTATTCTCTTTTCAATTCATCGCTGCCCACTCTTAAGAGGGTGGGGCCCGCCATGGTGGCGCCGGGGAGCAAAACCGGCGCTCCGGCATACGTCATCTCATCACGGATGATAAAACCTACCATCTCTGAGCTATTCATGCCGCCGTATTCCTTTGGCCAGGTAGGGCAAAGCCACCCTTTTGCTCCTATTTTCTGAATGATTCTGCGACCGTGAACTGGTCCAGCTCCTCCACTGTATTCCACTACCTCAGCGATAAGCTCGGGCGTAACTTCTTTTTTGAGAAATTCATGAACCTCTTGTTTGATTTCTTCCTCTTCTGGGGTGAATGCAAAATCCATATTGTGCCTCCTTTACCGTTTAGCTTGGATAGGAATTGCACATAACATGGCTAGTACCGGGCAATCGGCCGTAGTGTAACAAATATCAACCTTGACTTCAATATCTATCAGGGAACACAAAGCGAGAAGTAAGAAGTGAATAAACCTGCTTACGGAGTGTAACTTGCGGATAAGAAAATCAGCTCCTCCGAAATGATGGGCTGAGAATGGTGCTGATTGCTACGCGAGTTCAGGCAAGCGCAATCTTCTGACTCGAGTTTTACAGCATTCATAGCTGGGCCATAGCTAGGGAAAATGACGTTCCACAACAGGAAGTGTCGAAATGAAGCGGTCCTACACCTGGGTGATGGGCTGCACCCTGGCGGGTGGTCGAACAC
>VGNY01000301.1 GCA_016865895.1 Chloroflexota bacterium
CCCCTCTGCGAAAAACCTTATCACATGCGGCAGGGGATTGAAAAGTCGAAGGGTGAAGGCTCCCCGGCAAGATAAGCAGAGTATGAACTCTTGCTTATTGCAAAAGAGCATGGGGAGAAAGAATGAATACCTTTTCAAATAAGGTCGCACACAAACGGGGAATGTGGTATGAGAAGCGCGGGGAGTACTAAGTGAGAGATTTTGCAATAGCAGGGGGTGTTGCCATGTTTTAAAAAAAAGTACAACTGCTGCAAAGGCCTAGAAGGGCACGAAAGGCGACGCGACCCGAGGACATCCCACCAAGCAATGAGAGAGATTAAGATGGCGAAAGGGAGGCATAGTCAAGGAATTGTAAGCATTGACTGATATTTTATCATCCTATTGTTGCAGGAAGTCAAGTTTGAAAGTCTCGGAGTGATGCAATAAATGTCCGATGACCGAGACCTCCCAGCCCATGCCTCTTACCAAGTACCTCACCTGTGAGGAGAAACACATTCTTCACCTATCTCAGTCCGCTTTGTATCCTGTCAAGAGTTCTTCGTGCAATGCTCGAGAGTGATAGAGCGTGTAGCGGTCCGATGGGCCGGGTTTTGGGCCCTTCACCTTTCTGTGTTTCCAGTCACGAAGAAAATGAATCCGAATTAGACAATCAAATAAAGGGTGAAAGCAAGACGATAGCAAGAAAAAAATTGTTAGAGAAGCACAGAGCCCATAGTAGGCAAAAAGAGTTGGATGGGTATTGAGAGATATTTATTATCTCCCGATCTGGGAGTCGAACCCAGTTCTGCTGAGTGAGAGTCAGCCATCCTAACCGCGTAGACTAATCGGGAACCCGACGGATGATGTGGTGAGGGTTGAGTTTAGAAATATGAAAGATGAAGACAAATGGAAGTGCGCCTAGCGCTAGTCAATCAGCATAGCGGCGCCCGATATTTGTACAAGTTTTATCATGTCCCCAACCCCATTATTCTGACACAAAAGAAAAGGGGAGAGAGATGCCAAGAAGAAACCGTGCTGGCTGTTTCGCCCCAGCACTGGGCAGTCGACTACAGGTCACTAATACCATCTAT
>VGNY01000302.1 GCA_016865895.1 Chloroflexota bacterium
CCATTCTACCTGGTCATACCGGTCTAAAGGGGAGGGTATATCGAATAACATATCTCTTTCCTTGACAAACGCAGCGCTTTCATACATGCGAGACCATCCTTCCTTCAGAAAGGAGGCGAAGCAATCTCAACGTAGGCAGCCGTTAGCTTTCGGCAATCGGTCTTTAGTTTCCCCCTATCCCCAGATTGCTTTGTCGTCCCGCAAAAGGCGGGACTCCTCGCAAAGACATTTGGTTAGTTTCTTTTTAGTGTTCTCATCGGTGCATAGTATATGTCAGGGCAACGGAGGGTGAACAATACTCAACAGGATTATTTTGGAGGTTTCTTTCCGGTTAACACTAAGTCGCAGGCAAATCGCCTGAACGGATAGGCTCGAATGGGCTTGTGCCGTAAAGGTCATGCCCTGGCAGGGTAATATCAAATCGAAGGGGTGCTGGATTACCAGATGCTTTCGGAATAGAAATGCATTGCACAATAGAGGAACCGTTGTTCGGGGTAATCCATTCGGGGTAACCCGTTAGGGGTAATCACTTTTCCTGAAATTAGTTAACGCACGTTCAAAAGATTACCTGAAAGGGTGTTGCCCGTCTAAAGGCGAGCCAAGGTATACTATTAACGGGTTAATAATTCTCTGGTAACCTTCCGTTAACTCCGCGAGACATATCGCGATGGATTCTGGCACCTTCGTTGGAGGTCGTTTAGCAATGGTCTGTTTCGGTTGTATTCTTCCCCACAGGGCTTTTTGACCGAGTTTTAGCCCTGTTTTAGGAGGGTCAGGCTGGTTCGGTGCCTGCTTTTATAGCTTCACTTTCTGACCCTACCCCCGTTTTTTGGGCATAGTTAGCCTATGTTCAAATAGGGTTCAGAGCCTTGCTTTCCCTGAAACCTACTCCGGTGAGCAATTTCACCAACCTCTTCAGGTTCAGCGCCATAAAAGTGAGGTAGCTCTGAATGGCATGCCTCACAAGCCCCACATAGCGACATCGCATAAATCCATGCCATTTCTTCGCTTCACCGAACTTCCTCTCTATCTTGTACCTCTCCTTTAAACTTTCCTTGTACCATT
>VGNY01000303.1 GCA_016865895.1 Chloroflexota bacterium
CTGCGGATATTCCTCTTTGATCCATATCGCAACACGTTCAGCATTTTTCTGAAAAGCACGCCAGAGTGGCTTCTGAGGGCTGAGGCCAAGTTGATTCATCAGTCGACATACCGATGCTTTGCTGAGACGAATGCGGAACTGACGCCAGATCAATTCAGCTACCATAAGGCTTGTCCACAGCGCGAAAGGAAACTTCAGTTGTCGTGGATCTTTCATCGCCACAGTATTATAAATTCATTCCATCATCTTGGCTGTCAGTTTGGGTGGGCGACCACCACGCTTGCGAGCATCCAGGGCGTCCCATCCCCCTCGGCGATAAAGAGCAAGCCAGCCGAACAGTGTCGATTTCTGCACTCCAAGCACCTTCGCCACCAGTGTTGCCGGTTGTCCGTCCTGGACTGCGGATACTCCTCGTTTCCGCAGTTCCGTGAGTTCACCATGTGTAAGCCGTCGCGCATCATTATTTCTCATTCTCCAACAATACCATATTGAGGTGAATATTTCCAGACTATTATAAGACCATTAGTAAGTTGACTTTCTGTGGTCTCAGCCTGGGCAGCAGCCAGTCCTTGTAACATGCTAACCTGTTGGAGCACCATCCATTGTGCTGCCATTAATGTCTTCTGGCCATCCACAAAGCCAAGTTTATATTCGCCATCCTGAAGCCTGATGCCGGAAAGGATAACCTCGGGTGGGATTATTTCTTTTGCACTTAATTTCATTGGGAAGTGCGAATCTGCTTCGCTAGTAGCTGAATGATTGTCGGCTGCACTGCTGTCCGCACTAGCAGCCTGGTTATGAGCGGGGACTTCCCTCTCCAACCGCTTCACAGCCTTGCGGACGGTGGATTCGCTGAACCCGGCTGCCACCAGTTGTTTTTTGTTTACCCCTTGACGGAGCAATGCTTCAATCTGACTCGACTTTAACAGTTGAAAATTACCACCGAAGCTAGACCATCTACCCATCAAATACAATTTCAGCCTTCACAAGGCAAAATGTTGTGAGACGTTTTTTCAGAAATATATTGACATATCACC
>VGNY01000304.1 GCA_016865895.1 Chloroflexota bacterium
GAGAGGTTCATACAAGCAACTCTCCAGACGGATGAGATAGCTAAATTTTTACTGTGTTGGTTTTCTGACATGCCTGCAACCCCTCTCGAAGCGTGACATGATCTGAGCAGTGGGAATCACTAAACCCTCAGCGCTTGAAATGCCAAAGCTAATCCAGCGCTCAGCGCTGAGCACTCAACCGTATTCCCCAGAGAGGGGGTAACCCCTTCTGCTCCAGCTAGACATAGTTTATTGTGATATATACTAATGGTCTTATAATTAAATGGAGGTACTCTTTAGTCTCGAAATACGCCTTTTCAATCATAGGAGAGAAGTGTATCGAGAGTAATTTGTTAGTGCAGATTATTATAAGACCATTAGTAAAACAGTTTCTGTAAATGTGTGCTCAACATGTCCGCGGAGAGGTTGCACGGTTTTGAACTTTTCCCCACATCTGCTATCGGTATGCATCTTTTCTTCTCCTACTAGTAGCTATAGCAAGTGGCTACGGCAAGTGGCTACAGCAAGTGGCTATGGCAGTAGTGGCTACGGCAGCCACTTTTTCCCGTTCCATAAGATACCCTCTATCCAGATAGGGTCACCCTGCATCAGAAGAAAGTAATCCTCTCTCCGGTCACCTTCACCTTGAACACCCTGACCATCAACCTCAAGTATCTTGACCACATCCTCTTGTGTCTTGACCAGACGAGCTTACCTCGCTTCTCCTTGGCCAATTGGTTTATATCTGGTGCCCATAGAAATTCTGTAGCCAGTCTAAACTAAATTCCACACTGTAGCTACGGACTGGATCCTTTACTCAGCTAGGTACTATAGTTTCACAACTACGGACTTTCTCAAGCTACGTACTGAGTCCCTCGCTATACCGGCCACAAAAGCTGGAATGGTTAGCCACAAATCAACAAAAGACATCTTTGAAACTGAAAGTCAAGAAAAAATCTCCCCCTTCCCAGTAAAATCTTTTTCTTGACGACTGGGTATCCCGTATAACTATGAGGTTTAGACCACCTCCATCATGAGACTCAAAATATCCTTG
>VGNY01000305.1 GCA_016865895.1 Chloroflexota bacterium
GCTATGAAAACTTGAAAGATAAACAAGAAACTTTCCTTGCGTTCACAGGTTTGAAAGTGGAAGAATTCCAGATATTGCTGAAAGCTTTCACAGTAGCTTGGGAGAATTATGTGCAACAGAATAGCTTACCTGCCAATATTCGCCAGCGAGATTATGGTGGTGGTCGGAAAGCCCGCCTAGAGACATTCCAGGAGAAACTACTATTCATCCTGGTGTATTTCAAGACATACCCCCTGCAGGAAGTGATTGCCTTTCACTTCGATATGAGCCAGAGTCAGGCATGTGAATGGATTCATGTGCTTTCAGAAGTCCTGAAGTTGTCTTTGTCGGAACTGGGTCATACTCCTGAGCGGGATCCCCAGAAGGTAAAAGCACTATTGGAATCCTACATGGATGAATCTGGTGGATGTTCTCAGGATGAAACCGAAACTGACTCAGGATCGTCAGTTCATAAAGAAGGCTTTGGAATTGATGGAACAGAGCGTCGCCGTCAGCGTCCCAAAGATGCTGAGGAACAGAAGCGTTTCTATAGTGGTAAGAAGAAAACTCACACAGTGAAGAACAACGTGATAGTCACATTAGGCAAGGGAAGAGTGGAATATCTTGGTAGCACCTGGGAGGGCAAGAAGCACGACAAGAGTATCTGTGACGAGGAAGGACATGAGTTTCCGGAAGGTAGCATCCTTTACAAAGATACAGGATTTCAGGGATATGAACCAGCAGGAGTGGATACACTTCAGCCTAAGAAGAAGCCCCGGGGTGGTGAGTTGACCTCTGAGGAGAAGGAGCAGAATTCCTTAATTTCCAAGGTCCGTATTATTGTTGAGCATGTGCTATGTGGAGTGAAACGGAGTCGGATTGTAAAGGATGTGTTTCGTAACACTAAAGATAAGTTTGATGATCTTGTGATGGAGATCGCCTGTGGATTGCATAACTTCAGGACAGCATGTCGCACAGGTGATACTTAACACTTGTGGTGTTTATTTCCGATAATGTCTAAAGTATAGGGCCGTCGTA
>VGNY01000306.1 GCA_016865895.1 Chloroflexota bacterium
CACGGAGAAAAATATTGCAATGTGGCTCTCGCGTGGTGCTCATCGTCTCCCCCTTTCCCTTCATTGCCCCTGCGCGCCAGCCTTCGCCAGCCAGCGATATGCTGACCGCTGGTGGGCGTTCAAAGCCTTGTTAAACATCCGTAGAGATATTCTTGCCAAAATTCCCGACTTCCATTTGTTTTGCTATGGCAAGAATTACATAATGTAATGCAGTTCTCCGACCTAGTGTCTGCCTTGATATAATTGATGTGATGCACCATTTGCCCCTTCTCTCCACAGGCCATGCATTTATGGTTATCTCTTGCTTTTATTTTCCTTTTGAAACTGCGGTTGAACTCAAGAGGATAAGGCTCAAAAGAAGTGCCCCCTCTCCACGCAGGTGCATTCGCTCCTGTCCAGTTTGCAGACTTCCAGTCCGAAAGGCATTTACGAGAACAAAATCTTGCATTGGTCTTCAATTCTCTGGCGCGGTATACGTTAAATTTCCTGCCACACCATTCGCAGACCTTACTAATTGTACCACCCCTGCTACGTCCTGCCTTCTGCTTTCCCTGCCATTTGCCATAGCACCTTTGGGAGCAAAAACGAGCTGCTCGACAAGGAATGGTTTCAAACGTCACTCCGCACAACTCACATTGCTTGGTGACTCTTTGGCGAGAGTATTGAGATAGCCATCTGTACCAACATTCTGGTGAACAGAAATTCTTGTTCCGTCTATTGATTGGCTTTCCGCATAAACGACATTCTCGCATGACAAATGCCCTCCGCCGATGTAGTTGCCGCCAGTTGACTAGACAGACGGACGCCACTACGCCGACAGAGGGCGCTCTATTTGACCTCTTAGTATTGGCGGCAAAATTAAAGCGCCCTGTCTGTCTAGTCACTAGCAGTATAGCACAGTCATGCGTTTTTATCAAGTGCCCCTCGTCTACTAGGTGATGTCACCAATAGTCAGTAGTCCAACCTGGGCGTGCTCAACGCCTGAGTGTTCTAACAGCGGGCCTAGCCC